>JAIVHP010000276.1 GCA_020201045.1 Flavobacteriales bacterium | reverse complement strand
AAGAGAAGGCCCGGAAGCTTGAGAGCGAAGCCGATAAAAGAGCTGATGCCATTATGGCCGAAGCGCGCAAGCAGGCCGATGAGAAACTCGGTGAAGATTAAATGCCAATACCGTAAATGGGTAAGCTGATATTTTTGTGGTCTTTTGTTTTGTGCATGCAACCCGCTGCCTGGGCACAGGATGGGTGTGCGCCAACCGATTCGCGAAAAGCCCGGAAATTATTAGACAAGGCCCGCACTTCCCGGGGGTCCTTGCAGGACGTTCGCGATTTATACCGGGAGAGTCTTGACGCGGACGAGAGTTGCCTGGAGTGCCGCTATTCCCTGGCTCGGATAGAATATCAAATCGCCGTGGAGCGAAACCTGGATTACTCCAGTGCTCTGAAACATTTCAACGCGGTGGCTGCGCAATGTCCATCTTACAAGGCAGATGCGTTTTACTACGCCGGTATCATAGCCTACGGAAATCAGGATTATAAGGCAGCTTTAAACAATTTCGAAGAGTTTCTAGCTTTCGATAAAGACTCGCGAGCAGTCTCCCGAGACCACCAAAAGAAGGTTGACGATATTGCCGTGGTTCTTCCGGAGGTTAGGTTTTACGTCGATTTTTACGAGAATCCCGTGGTTTTTGAACCGAAACGCCTCGAGGGGGTTTGTTCGCCGGCAGACGAATATTTGCCCATGCTTTCTCCCGATAACGAGCAGATTTTTTTCACCCGTAAAGAGAAGATCAAAAACAAAGGAGATATCTACTCCAGAGAAGTCGAATCGTTTATGGTGGGAAAGCAGGTAGATGGAACACACGACTATAAAAATCCCGAAGCGCTGCCGCCACCATTTAATGTGGGCGACAACTACGGCGGTGTGAGTATTTCCCTCGACAATCGCGAAATGTTTGTTACCGTGTGCGCACAGGTTACATCGAGTTATAAAAATTGCGACCTTTTCGTTACCGAATACGAACGATTTACCGACGCAAACGGCGATGTAAAATACCGCTGGTCCGGGTTAGAAAACCTCGGCCCATCCGTAAATACCCCGGATGGCTGGGAAGCACAACCCACCTTATCGGCAGATGGAAACACCCTGTATTTTGCAACGGTAAGGGAAACCACGACTAAAGACAAAGACGGAAACCCCACCATCGATATCTACTTTTCGGAAAGGGTGAACGGCGGGGAGTGGACTGATGCGAAACCAATTGGCAAGCCCATCAATACCGATGGAAATGACAAGAGTCCATTTCTACACGTCGACAGCAAAACCATGTACTTTGCCAGCAATGGACGAATAGGCGCAGGTGGTTACGACATTTATTACTCCCGCCAGAATGGTGATGATTCGTGGACGAGCCCCAAGAATATGGGTTATCCGGTAAATTCGCCACAAGACGAACACGGATTGATTGTAAGTACGGACGGCAAAAGAGCCTATTTTGCTTCGTCAAATGTAGAATCAGCTCGCGGTCTTGATATTTTTTCGTTCGACGTTCCGCGCGATGCAAAGCCCGAAAGTGTGCTGCTGCTAAAGGGAGATGTGAAAGATGAGAATGGCGAAATCATTGAGAATTCAAAGGTGGAACTGAAGTACACCAAGACCAAAGAGGTAAAAGAGTTTGAAGTAAATAAGGAAGAAGGGACTTACGCGGCTGTAATAAACCTGCGCGAAGACGAAGATGTTGTAGTATCCGTTAAAAGCGACTCTCAAGATATCGCATTTAATTCACGTGTTTTCACCATTGCCGATACGGCTAATGCGGTTGTGGATTTAGATATGGAAGTGGGAGAATTGGAAGTAGGGAAGTCGTACACCATAAACGACATTACGTTTGCCACGAATTCATCGGAGATTCGGGAAGCATCGAAGCGCGTTCTCGACGAATTCTCCGATTACCTGAAAGACAATCCCGGTTTAGCCATAGAGATCGGAGGTCATACGGACGATATTGGAGATGCGAAGTCGAATTTGGTTCTCAGCGCCGACCGCGCATTCGAAGTGTTTGGTTATCTCCAGGAATCTGGCGTAGACCCCACGCGGATGAAATTTAAAGGTGCTACGGCTTCAAAAGTACAGGAAATGAGCATGTATGGCGATACCATATCCACCGAAGGTGCTATGGCTCCCGCCGATTTCCTGGCACAATTAGAAGGAAAGGACACGCTCAAAACCAAATTGGAAGCTACCATAAACCAAACGTGTAAAATGAAAGGTTGCTGGATGACGCTCGACATGGAAAACGGCGAACAGATGCGCGTGAGTTTTAAAGACTACGGATTTTTTGTGCCCAAAGAAGGGGTGGAGGGTAAAAAGGCGATTGTTGAAGGTTTCGCATTCACGGATACCATTTCTGTAGATCACTTAAAACACCTTGCAGAAGACGAAGGAAAATCGCCTGAAGAAATTGCGGCGATCAACGAGCCCGAAATAGGCGTGAACTTTGAAGCCCACGGGGTGATAATCAGAAATTAAGAAGGAAATTTCTTTGTTGAAAACCCCGCTTTTTGCGGGGTTTTTTTATGCTTCTCCCCGTGTTCTACAAGGCCAAAAGACGGATATAGGCTTACTGTCGATAAAACCTTGCAGATGATCGGTGAAAAATCTTAAATTTGGATCTTTATTATCTTAATCAAAACTGACATATGAGAAACATTTACGCATTAGTATTCACCTTATTTGCGGGTTTGTTAATGGGCTTGGGCAGTATAAATGCTCAGAGCGGCAACAATTGCGCAAACGCTATTCCACTGGATGTAAACATCAACCAGTGCGTTCTTTCGAATCAGACGTTCGTGGGAGCAACCACGAGTTCACAAATTCCATCGGGTTGTTCCGAATACGAAGGAGGTGACTTATGGTTCTCCGCTGTGCTACCCCTTTCGGGAGAAGTGACGGTAAGGGCACAATTAAATACGGAAGCACCTGTTGATTTCTCCATGGATCCAAACATGGCAGCCTACAGTGGCTCGTGCGGTTCACTTGTTCAGTTGGGTTGTGACGAAGATTCTGGACCGGGGTTTTATCCTGAAATTACGGTGAGTGGAACTCCCGGTAATACGGTTTATTTCCAGCTCTGGGATGCGGAAAACGACGTGCAATCAGATTTTGATATTTGCGCCAACGGGACGCCGCAGTGCACTTCGCCCATCGCTTCATTTGATGAGGTTTGCGATGGAAACAACCAATATAGCGTAGAAGTAAACATTACCAATTTTGGGAGTGCATCAGAATTAAACATCACAAACGATGGCGGCGCTGCTGCAATCAATGGAATAACTTCTACGGGTGTGCAAACAGTAGGGCCATTCGATCTTGGTGATGCAGTAAATATTACGGTAGAACACGTAGACGACTCTTCGTGTAATCTCTCTTATTCAGCTACAGATGTGGGTTCAACTTGCGAAAATGTGCTCGCCTGTGGATCATCGCTCAACCAAACATACTGCTACGGCAATAACGATAATACAGCCTTTTTGTACTCGTCGCCGGATAATTCTAACATTGAGCTCGTTTTTAATTCCGGCCTTATTCAGGCTGGAGCCGATGAAATTACCATCCGAGATGGCGACAATGCGTCCGCCCCCGTTTTATTTGACGGTGACAATGGCGGCGATTTAAGCGGCCTGTCTGTTACCGCTACCAGCGGAAGCCTTTATCTTCAGGTTACTACAGATGTCGGCGGAAGCTGTCAGGAAGGTTCGCTAGGCCTTGGCGGCGGATGGGACTGGGACGTCACTTGCCTGGGAGTACCCGAATGCGATTCGGCGCCGGTTATTGCATCTGAAACCACTTTTGCAGAATCTCAAATTTCAGCCGATTTGGCTGCCGCAGTTTTCTCTGGAGCCGATCAATGTGTCGGTTCTGGCAACCCCGACTTGTACTTTACCTTCGAAGCTGTAGGCTCAGTTCAATATATCCGTGTTCAGGGCGATGCCAGCTTCGATCCGGTCGTAGAGTTTTTAGGCGACGGTTGCGGCACAGATGCTACGGAATGCGTGAATGAAGCAGGAGCAGGCGATCGTGAACTTTTCTGGGTTACAGATCTCACCATCGGTCAGGAGTACACCTTCAAAGTATACCACAACA
Source organism: Flavobacteriales bacterium (assembly GCA_020201045.1). Taxonomy (GTDB): domain Bacteria; phylum Bacteroidota; class Bacteroidia; order Flavobacteriales_D; family Cryomorphaceae; genus JAIVHP01. The sequence goes on along the minus strand of JAIVHP010000276.1, from coordinate 15,411 downwards.
GCGCTTCAGGTGCATTGAGTAATACTTCTATCGAAGTTGCCGTGGCGCATATTCCCACCACGCGTTTGCGACCTAGAGATTGTGGGTCTTCGGGACTTGAAACCACAGATATTATTCGCTCACTACTCCCCAGCCCCAGCTTTTTGCTAAATGCCTTTGAGTTTGAGTTTACAGAGCTCGAAGCGCCTTTCGAAACCTATACCGTAGTTTCTCCAAATGGATCTAACCCGCAGTTTATTCTGCAGTGGTTCCCAGAAATTGAATTTGGAAGATCTTACTCCGTGAGGGTACGTTGCCAAATGTATCAGGGACCAAACTGGGGTGAGTTCGGACCAGCGTGCACCATTGAGTTGGCAGGAGAGCCCGAATCGGGTCTTCGATCGGTTTACAACGGTGGCACGTTTAGCACTTGCGATGTGGTGAAAGCCATCCCTGTGGGGCAGGCAACAAACTACCGCTGGGTTTTTGACAGTGGCCTGGAAACTTACGAAGTGAATACATCGAATACGGTGCTTCAACTTGCCAACGCCGATTTACCAGTACTTACCACTTTCGACGTTGAAGTTTTTGCAACTGTGAATGGCGAAGAAGGTTCTACCAGCTTACCGGGCTCACTGAGTCTTGCCGGTGTTCCGAATACCGCGCTAAATCCATCATTTCTCGGATGCGGCTCTGTTGTTAATGCCGGCGCCTGGACGCAGGCACAGAATGTTTGCGGGGCAGACTCGTACACATTCAGATTTACCAATGTAGACGACCCGCAAGATACATTTACGGATGTGCGGCCTACAAGGGTATTAGTAACCAATTCGCCTAACATTATGGCAGGAGCTACCTACGATGTAGATGTTTTTGCCACCATAAATGGAACTGATGGCGACTATGCAGGCACCTGTCAGCTTACTTTCATGGACGACTCCGAAGATGGTTTAACAGGAATCGTTCAACAGCCGGAATTTAGTATTGCTTCTCCCAATGCAGCACTCACGGTTTATCCAAACCCGAGTGTAGAAGGCGATGAAATAACTGTTGTGATTTCAGAAATGGAAGCGAAAACCCAAAATGTGGAAATTGAAGTGTACGACATGATGGGTAAAAGACTGGTTCACGAGCGCTATTCAAACAGTGCATCTGTATTTAACCAAAACATCGTAGCTTCCGGACAGTTAGCCACTGGAGTTTATATTCTCCAAACCAGAATAGACGGTGTGGTAACCGATACGGAAAAGCTCATCATCGATTGATTTTCTAAAGACCATTATATTTCATTATAAGAACAGAATCCCCGCGGAAACGCGGGGATTTCTTTTTTTATACACTCTTGTTTTTACCTACTTTTGAGACAAAGATGTATCCATGATTCCAGCTGCTGAAAGGCAAACGAAGTTTGACAAAAAAGGCCTGTCGAACGAAACACTCCTGAACCTGTACAAACAAACTCTCAAGCCGAGAATGATCGAAGAAAAAATGCTGAGTCAACTTCGGCAGGGCAAAATTTCAAAGTGGTTCTCGGGAATAGGACAGGAGGCGATTAGCGTAGGGCTCACTGCCGCCATGCAAGACCGTGAGTACATTCTGCCGATGCACCGGAATTTGGGAATTTTTACCTCGCGTAATATTCCGCTTTCCCGCCTTTTTTCACAGTTTCAGGGAAAATTGAATGGTTTTACAAAGGGTCGAGACCGATCCTTCCACTTCGGAGCTCCCGACCACAATATAGTGGGAATGATATCTCACCTCGGGCCGCAGCTCGGTGTGGCCGATGGAATAGCACTTGCCCAATCGCTTAAATCTGAAAAAGGTATTACGGCTGTTATCACCGGAGATGGGGGAGCGAGCGAAGGCGATTTTCACGAGAGTCTGAATACCGCTGCCGTCTGGAACCTGCCCGTAATGTTTGTAGTAGAGAACAACGGATATGGACTTTCAACTCCCTCGGCCGAGCAGTTTAAGTTCGATAGCTTCACCCTAAAGGGACCTGGATATGGAATGGAGACCCTTCAATTAGCCGGTAACAATATCCTGGAAGTGTACAGCGAGCTGGATAAATTGGCCCGCGATATGCGCCAAAACCCACGACCGGTGCTCGTGGAGTGCTTAACTTTCAGGATGCGCGGCCACGAAGAAGCTTCGGGAACCAAATATGTACCTGCCGACTTGATGGAGTACTGGGCAAAGCGCGACCCGGTTGTGAATTACGAAAATTTCTTATTGGATCAAAAAGTTCTTTCCCCAGATGATATCGCCGAAATAAGACGCGAAATCAAGCTCGAAATTGAAATTGCCCTGAAGGAAGCATCGGAAGAGAAACCGATAGAAGCCCACCTGGATACCGAATTGGGAGATGTGTACCGGCCTTTTGAGCTTGAAATTACCGAACCCGGACAAGAGAATACCGAGAAGAGATTGATCGACGCCGTATCCGATGGATTGCGCGAAGCGATGCGAAAGCACAGCAACCTGGTTTTGATGGGGCAGGATATCGCCGACTACGGAGGAGTTTTCAAGGTTACCGAAGGGTTTTTAGATGAGTTTGGAAGAGATCGTGTTAGAAATACCCCACTTTGCGAAGCGGCTATTCTAGGCGCCGGGTTGGGCCTTTCTATCAAGGGCTTTAAATCTATGGTAGAAATGCAATTTGCCGATTTCGTAACCGAAGGCTTTAATCAAATTGTAAACAACCTGGCCAAGGCCCACTACCGATGGGGGCAGAATGCAGACGTGGTGGTTAGGATGCCAACGGGAGCGGGTGTTCAGGCAGGGCCGTATCACTCGCAGAGCAACGAAGCCTGGTTTGCTCATGTTCCCGGATTAAAAGTTGTTTATCCCGCCTTTCCCGCTGATGCGAAAGGCTTATTGCTCACGGCTTTCGAAGACCCCAATCCGGTTTTGTTTTTTGAGCATAAAGCTCTGTACAGAAGCATTAAGGGAGATGTGCCAGAAGGCTATTACACTATTCCTTTCGGGAAGGCTTTTCGCGTTTTGGGTGGCGATGAGCTGAGCATCATTACCTATGGAATGGGTGTGCACTGGGCTCTGGAAGTAGCTGGAAAACTCAATGTTTCTGCCGATATCATCGATTTGCGAACCCTTTCGCCGCTCGACCGCGACGCGATCTTTGAATCGGTTCGAAAAACGGGACGCGCCCTTGTTCTTCACGAAGACACCATGTTTGGTGGTATCGGTGGCGAGTTGTCTGCACTCATCACCGAAAACTGCTTTGAGTTTCTCGATGCACCGGTAAAACGCTGCGCCAGCTTAGACACGCCGGTTCCGTTTACTGCATCTTTAGAAACGCAATTTCTTCCCAATTCCAGGCTCGAGCAGGATGTGCGCGATTTGCTCGACTACTGATTTTTAGAGCCGGTATACATTCTATACCCCGAAAACCGAACGGGTAGCTTACCGTTCATCAGGTGAAAAGTGTTGAAGGTTCGCAGGCCAATGCGTTTCATGGCATCGTTGTTTGCCGATAGAATCCAGGCCTGATAGCCGGCATAATCGGCTTTGAGTTTGTCGCCGATGCGCGTGTAGAATTGCTCAATATCCCTTTCCTTGAGCCGTTCGCCGTATGGCGGGTTCATCACCAGGTGAGCGGGTGGGGCAGGGGGCTGCTCTTCAAAAAAGCTCGTCATTCTAAACTCCACCATTTCTTCAACCCCTGCGATTTGCGCCGCATCGCGGGCTTGTTGCACAACTGCAAATTTTTTTTCGAACCCAATAATACGGACGGGAGCATCTTTAATGCGGTTTACGGTGGCCTGATGGATTATTTCGTAGAGATCAGCATCGTAATCTTTCCAGTGCATAAAAGAAAACTCATCCCGCAATAATCCCGGGGCAATTTGGTTGGCCATCAGGGCCGCTTCAATGCAAAGGGTTCCACTGCCGCACATTCCGTCTACCAGCGTTGTTTTTCCCTGGTAACCCGAAAGCAAAAGCATCCCCGCAGCCAGACATTCATTAACTGGCGCGGCGGCTTCGGCTTGCCTGTACCCGCGTTTGTTTAGCGGAGTGCCCGAACTGTCGAGCGAAATATTAACGTCGTTTCTGTTTATCTTCAAGTGAATAACCACATCGGGAAACCGGCTATCGATGCTCGGCCTGCTACCCAGTTTCTCATTGAAATGGTCTACCACCGCGTCCTTGCATTTCAGGGTGATGTAGTGGCTGTTGGTGAATACTTCTCCGGTAACGGTAGAGCGAATCAAAAAAGTTTTGTCCACATCAAAGAAAGAAGGCCAGTCGATGGCTTTTACCTTTTTGTAAAACTCATCTTCGTTTGAAGCCCGGAATTTATTCAGCGGTTTTAAGATGCGAAGCGCTGTTCTTAAACGCAAGTTGGCTTTGTAAACCAAATCTTTGTCGGCAGTGAACGTTACGGCGCGTTTACCGAATGCAACCTTTCCGCCTTTTTTCCGATCGAGCCACACCCGCAGGTCTTGTTGGCCAGGCGGAACTTGTTCTTCATCTCCGCCGTTATTTGCATCAAAATTGAAATCGGGATTTGTGCTGTAAACCACATTTACACGTTTCTTTTTCTTTGCCATAATCTATCCTTTACTTCTCTCTTTAATCTGTTCGATATGTCTTTCCAGATGGTCTTCCAGAAATACCAGCGTTTGGTAAATGTTTATTTTGCCCGCCACCGGATGTTTGAAATAAGCTTTGCCAGCCATTTGCGGGTCAAACCTATCCAGAATCTCTTTCAGTTCTTCTCTTGCTTTTAGATAGGCCTTTTTTACTTCGATGTAATCGGGCGAGGTCTCCACTTCACCAATTACCGAGGGGGCCTTAAACTTTGTTCGGTAGTTGCGAAGCGCTCTGCTCAGTAAAAAAGAACGAACCTTTCCGGCGAAGCCCGCAGATGAAACGCTTTCTGGCGGAGCCTGCACTTTTTTTCGCAGGTAGGTTACGGTTCCATTTTCTGCGAGCTGCAGGTGGCGAAGTATTTGTACTGCACTCCACGAACCCTCAGGTTTTTGATGCCGCTTCTCGTCGGGCAGCTCATCCATGTAGGCGAGTATATCGGTTAGCTTTCCCGAGAGTACGGTGAATTTCTTTTCGAGTTTCGGAATCATACTTCGGTTTTTTTGGCCAAAAAGCGGTGTTGCTGCCAGGCCCAGCTTCTCGCGGCCAGTGTTAATACTACCGGAACTACCGCCATGTGGAAGTCCTGTGGAATAAGCATCCAAAATAATACAATTGCAAACATAAAAAGCGCGTGGCCCTTAAAGAACCGCGAAGCCGTTTTTCTTCTCCAGAGTAAAATCGCTCCGTAAAGCCAGGTTGGTGTGGCCCAAAGCAAATTAAAATTCCATTTTGTGGCGCTGTGATCGGTGGCAAACCACAACAGCGCGATAAATATTCCCAGGATGCCTATCAGCGCAAAAAGCCCTATATCGAGCCACCTGAATTTTTCGGCTTTTACGAAAAAGCCACCCACGCCAATAACGGCAAAAATCACCCAGAAAATCCAATCGATGCTTTCCGGTTCAGCAGGTTTTTCTCTTCTGCTGTCCAATACCAATCCGCTCTTCGCGACGAGCGGTTCCTTTTTTCCATTCACCATCACAAAGGAGTTGTCCCAGTGTTTCATTACGTAATCGGGGAGAAACATTCTATCTCTCCATCGCGCAACCCGGTCGCATGGGGCTCCGAGTGCCAAATCGATTCCGAGGTCGCTCCAGGGGTGGCTGTAGAGATAAAGGTCGAGAAAATTCCGAAAGGTGCTGTCGGGCTCTTCGGGCGGAATGGGATAAACGAGCGACTCGCCCAGCACATCTTCCACCACATCGCGTAAGCGGGTGGAACAGTTATCGTAGAAAAAGTCGTATTTGTAGTCTTTATTCTCGGGCTTTGCGTTGTGCTCCAAAAAGCTGTAAAGCGATTTTTTTTGATCCATCGTCAGGTTCAAATCCTGGCGGAACACCCATCTCCCTTCGTATTGGTAAATCCTTACAAATTGATCAAAACTCGTGACGTTTAAGCTGTAGAGCAGCTTTCCCCGGGCGAACTTGGTGTAAAAATTAGGCGTGTCGAAATCAAAAGTGCCGTAGTTGTAAACCTTGTCTATTCCGCTTTGGGTGTCGTAAATATGGAGTGCCGAGTGTCCGAAAGTTGCGTAAAGATCATCTCCCGGACCGCAAGTTATAAGCGATATGCGCGATTGATCGGTTAGGTTTTGGCTAATGCCAAACGAAGAAAAGAGCAGCGCGGCTGCCAGCAGGAAGTACTCCTTTAACATGGCTGCGAAAATAGACAATTCTACTCGCTTAAAATACTCCGGATTTGATTGACCGATTCCTGATTCCAGGGCTCGTGAATCGATTGAAAAATGAGCTGTTTCTCCAGCTCGGTAAGGTGCCAGTTTAGCGCAATATGCTCTCCGGGCCCATACCTTATTTCAAGCGGCACGTGGTCTATAGGTACTTCCATCGACGCGTCGAGGAGCTTCACATATTGATCCATATTGTAATCCTGATCGTTAAACAGATTTCCGTAAAAAGACCCGATGGGATTCAGCAATTTATCGGTGAGGGTATAATTAGACGGTTTGGGTTCGATATTCTTTTCGGTATCGCGAACCTGCACGATCAAAATACCGCTGGTGTGCTCCTCGATCCATTTTTTGAAGCTCAATATGTACTGCGCACTAATCTTTATCCCGAAATTGTCGCGCAGTCCGGCATCCATAACTTCTATTCGCGGCTCGGTAGGCAAGCTGGCATATGGAAAGATGTACGGGAAAGTAGAATTCATGCGAAGTGCGCTGGTCATTTGCAGGTCTTCGGGCTCGTGATTGGTGAATAACCGGTTGAACTCCACATTCTCGCTATTCATATTGAGTCGATCCCTATCATCGGGAAATTCGTAACACAAATAAGATATGGGCTGAGAAGAAATGAGTAACCGCCGACCGTCGTTTACAATCGATGGCGCCATCACCATCATGGGTATTTTACCGAGCAAAACGGGCTCGGTGTAGTCGCTCACCCGCTTGTTGAGCAGGTTTTCGGTGTTTTCGTTAAATTGAAATTCGAAAGCCATTCCCCGGTCGAGCAGGTAATCTTTGCCCGCTATGGTTCGTTTTCTAAACCGGATAAAAATATCGTTTGTGGCCAGGCTGAAGAGTACGCTGTTCAGCGCATCTTTCGAAATATTGTCCAAATAAACCGGGTTGCTTTTGGCGGGTTTTAAGGTGTCTTTTTGGAGGTAAAGCTCGCGGTAGTAGGCAGCGCCAATTGTGCCCCCCGAAGATCCGGAAAGCAACCGCACATTCTGAAAGAAATTGTCGTTGGTAACGCTATCCAGGTATTGCAGGCAGTGCATGGTCCAAAGTGATGAGCGCAATCCACCGCCACTCGCATTAAACACCACCAGCCTGGGCTTGTAGGTGGGGTCTTTTTTTCTTTTCCGCTCCCTGCTCAGCCAGTCGTTCAATATGCCGAGCTGAATGTTTTGATCGTTTTTTACTTTGATCAAGTCGTTGTTCAGGCTGTCTATAACTGCGGCGTTGTAATCTACCGGCTCTACTTCGTAATTCAGTCCATAGGCGTAATTCGACGTGTTGAGTATTTGCCACCTGCCCGATGCGTAGTCTACCATTACCACCAGCACCAAAATTATGGACAGGGTCCAGCCCTTTAGCCACGACATGAGTATGGAAATCAACATCAGGATAACGGTAAAGAGAAAGCAGGCGCTGGCCGCCGCCGGGATAATGAAGTACGAGTTAAACTGAAACGCGCCGATAATCAAAAAGGCGATGACCATAAGTATTTCAAAAAACGAAGCGTTGATGTGGTTTTGATAAAAAACCCGCTTTAGCGTTTCGTGGTCGTAGTGGCGCGAATCTCTGGCGAGCAAAACCTTAAAGGGGTGCGTAAGGTAGGTGTCTACCCGCCACCTTATGCGCTCTTTTGCGATGTCTTGAAATTGAACCTGACGGCTAATTCCCTGCCTTCTTTTTCGCACCAGCGCTTCGAGTTGCTCGGCTGTATTTCCCGTAATTTTAAAGATGTTTTTATTTGTGGGAAAAAAATAAAGCACTGCCAGAGCGATAAAAACCGCATTTCCACCCAAAAAAGCCAGCATATTTTTAACTACTTCCAGCGGAGTTTGAAGCTCTACATTCATCAAGAAGGTGCTGGAGCAATAGATATAGGTGGCAAAAAATCCAAGTGGAATAATGGAGTTGTTGATGCAGAATTTGAAAAACGGACGCGCCAAAGTCCCCAGGAAGGGAAACCGCTTGGAGTGCAGAATGTAAGAGTAAATATTAAACACCATGATAAAGCAGCCCAGCGAGAAACCGAGTATGGCAAAAGACCAAATTCCAATTTCTCCGCGGTACTCAGGCGCCAGAAACAGATACGGTATTCCGAGCTTCATGGCAAAATTCTGGGTGGTAAACGCGAAGAGGGCGAGCCAGAAAAAAAGCAAAAAGTGGTTGCGTTTCAGGTGTAAAAAAAACAACTGAAATGGAAAGAAGTAAATGAAGCGCTGGAAGCGCGTTTTCCGTTTAATATTGGCAACCATATGCTTAGATGCTCATTGGAGTATACGCGCGGTAAATCCTTACAGTTCGCAAATCAGCCTTGTATTTTCTGATTTACAAAATCTCTGATGGCTTTTTCTTTCTCTTCGGCAATTTTACTGAGTTCTTCGGCCCTGGCAGTCATTTGGTTTACAAAGTCCCGGTCTTCAAAGCCCACGAGGTTAATTTTTACATTCATAACTGCTCCTAAAATGGCAGTTCGGGCGCAGAGTGCACCAACTGCAGCATCGGTAATGGAATTGGGGTTTCCTTCCTTTACCATGGTTTCAATAATGTCGAAAGATTCGGCGGCTAAGGATGCCACTTTCAGTGGAACCTGGGCAGCGTATTTTGTAGCCGCAGCAATGGCTTTTTTACGCGCTTCTTTTTCTTCGGGTTTGTCTTTTGGCATCCCGTAGGCTTCCATTATCTTTTTAAAAGACAAGGTGTCTTCGTCTACGGCTTCCACCAATTGCCTGCGGAGCTTTTCTCCCTTTTCGGCCCAATCGGAAAAGTACTCCCACTTGTTGTCCCAACCGCGCTTGTGCGAACTCAGGTTTGCCACCATAGTAGCCAGCGAAACACCGAGGGCGGCGCAGTAAGCCGAAACCGATCCACCACCGGGTGCCGGAGACTCCGAAGCCGTCTCTGCCGAGAAGGACTCCAGATCCATATCCACCAGGTTTTTTGCCGATTGATCTTTAATCAGGTATTCTATAATTTTCTTTTCCGGATCAAAAGGCGCGAGATCGTCGAGCCCGAGGCTTTTGACGGCAATTTTAATTTTTTCCCTTTCGGAGATTCCCAGCGAGCGGTTCTGCTTCTTCAGGTAGTAGTCTGCCGCTTCGGTCATCGCTTTGAGCGGAATAAGCCCGACAATTTCCGATCCGGTAACCCGAATTCCGCGGTCTTGCGCCTTTTGCACGGCTTCGTCGAAAGCAACGTGAACTGGCGTAATGCTAATATTGGTAAGGTTTAGGGATAGCTGCGCGATTCCGTATTCTTCGATATACCAGCCAATTCCCTTAACCGCCTTCAGCGTTCCGGGCTCGCGCAGGGGTTCGCCATTCTCGTCGGTTTCTACTTTTCCGGTAAGCGGATCGCCGGCTCTTTTTACCCTGCCCGCTTCCCTGATATCAAAGGCGATGGCGTTTGCACGTCGGCTTGAAGTTGTATTTAAATTCACATTGTACGCCACGAGAAAATCGCGCGCGCTGATGGCCGTGGCGCCGGTTTTCTTCACGGCGTCCGAAAATTCTGCGGGTCCAAAATCGGGTTTCCACTCCGGTTTAGATAGCTTGTCGAGGCCTTCGTATTCGCCCTTTCGGCAGTAAGCCAAATTTCTGCGTTTCTTTTCCCGGGCTGCATTTTCGTAAAAATACCCGGGAATACCGAGCTCTTTTCCCACCCGCTCGCCGAGTTTATGGGCGTATTTTGCAACTTCTTCCATCTCTATACCGGCTATGGGTACAAGCGGGCACACATCTGTGGCGCCCATCCGCGGATGCTCGCCACTGTGACGGCTCATGTCAATGAGTTCGGCTGCTTTTTTAATCAGCCTAAAGGCAGCTTCCACCACATTGTCGGGCTCACCCACAAAAGTAATTACCGTGCGGTTTGTGCTTTTTCCCGGGTCGATGTCGAGTAATTTTACACCTTCTACGGTCTCTACTACACGGGCAATTTGGTTTATTTTATCTTGGTCTCTTCCTTCCGAAATATTCGGAACGCATTCAATTAGTGGTTTCATTGATTCGAGTAGGTTTTAAATGGTACGCGAAGGTACATAAATCATACAGGGTTATTTGTGTAAAACAATCGTTGGTATTCCATATTTTAAAGAATTTATGACATTTCTTTAAGCGCTGAAAAGAGAAGTAAAATGAAGAAGAAACCGCTTATATTGGTTACGAACGACGATGGCATAACCGCCGGTGGAATTAGAAATCTCATCGATGTGGCATCGGAGTTTGGCGATGTTTGGGTAGTGGCTCCCGACAGCCCGCAGAGTGGAATGGGGCACGCCATTACCATTCACAACATCCTGCGGCTGCAAGAAGTTAAAGACGTACCGGGCATTACCGAAATCAGTTGTTCCGGAACCCCCGTTGACTGCGTGAAGCTGGCTATTTACCGCGTCTTGAAACGCAAACCCGACCTTCTGCTTTCGGGAATTAACCACGGAGCGAACTACAGTATAAACGTACTCTACTCGGGAACCATGTCGGCGGCGGTAGAAGGTGCCATGGAAGGCATTCCGTCTATTGGGTTTTCACTTTTAGATCACAGCTTAAACGCCGATTTTTCAGCTTCGCGCGAAGTGGCTCGGCGCATTATTGGAAACGCGCTTACCGATGGTATACCAAAGCATACCTGCCTGAATGTAAACATTCCCAATGTGCCCGAAAATGAATTAAAAGGCGTGCGTATCTGCCGGCAGGCCAGGGCTTCGTGGGAAGACGACTTCCAGCCGCGAAAAGACCCTTCCGGGAAAATATACTACTGGATAACCGGTAAATTTGTGAATAGAGACCAGGGAGAAGATACCGATGTTTGGGCACTCGAGAACAATTATGTGTCCGTGGTTCCCGTTCAATACGACTTGACATCACATCGCGATATTCCCGCTTTAACAAAATGGAATTATGAAGCATAAATCAAAAGACAGCACCCGGCTGGGGTTTATCATCGGCCTAATCGGGCCCTGGGTCGGGTTTTGCATCTACGGCATTTTTTGGGCCTATCGCTTCAATAAAACCTTTAGCTATTTTGCCACCGATGTGTTTATGGGCGTACCATCGTTTCGCTCGTCTATTCTCGCGATCTGCTTGCTCTTTAATCTTATCCCCTTTTTGTTTTTTATTCGCACCGACCGAAACCTCAGTGCGCGCGGCGTACTTGCTGCGGTTTTTCTCTACGCCCCAATTGTCATTTATTTTTACTTCTCTTAAATGAAATACTACATCATTGCAGGCGAAGCTTCCGGCGATTTACACGGGAGCAACCTTGTAAAAAACTTGCGCTTAGAAGATTCAGACGCCGAGATAAGAGCCTGGGGTGGTGAGCTGATGGAAGCACAGGGCGCCGATGTGTTAAAACACTACCGCGACCTTGCCTTTATGGGGTTTTCGGAAGTGTTGATGAATATCCGCACCATCCTGAAAAACTTCGATTTGTGCAAGAAAAGCATTTTGGAGTTCGATCCCGATGTGTTAATTCTCATCGACTACCCCGGATTTAATTTGCGCATGGCGAAGTTTGCCCACCAAAAGGGTATTAAGGTGTTTTATTACATCTCTCCGCAAATCTGGGCCTGGAAACAAAATCGCGTGAAGCAAATACGCGCTTACGTAGATAAAATGTATGTTATTCTTCCATTCGAGAAGGCGTTTTACGCAAAATTTGGAGTGGAAGTAGACTTTGTGGGCCACCCGCTGATAGATGCAGTAGAGCAATTTAAAACCCGCATCGAAAGCCGCAGCGAATTTTTAAACCGCCACGGAATAGACGATAAGCCCTATGTGCTGCTTATGCCCGGTAGCCGTAAGCAGGAAATAGCAACCATGCTTCCCATTATGCTGCGCGCCGCCGCTAAGATTCCCGATTTCCAGTACATCATCGCCGGTGCGCCATCGCAGGATATGGATTTTTACGAGAAATTTTTGGAGCATTCGGGCGTTCGGGTTCTATCGGGAGAGACCTACCCGCTGCTCACTTTTGCAAATGCGGCAATGGTTACGAGCGGCACAGCAACACTGGAAACAGCAATTTTTGGCGTTCCGCAGGTGGTTTGTTACAAGGGTGGATTTATATCTTATCTCATCGCGCGGAGCCTGGTAAAGATCAAGTATATTTCGCTGGTCAATCTCATTATGGATCGGGAAGTGGTAAAAGAGCTTATTCAGAATGACCTGACAGTGAAAAAACTCACCCGAGAGTTTAAAGAAATTGCCTTTGCCGGAAAGCGAAGGGAAAAGCTGCTGGAAGATTACCAAATTCTTCACGAGCAACTCGGGGGCGGGGGAGCATCTGCCCTTACCGCCAAACGCATGTTGAAAACTCTTCGCGATTCAGACTAGCACTTTTGTACAGCCATTTAAATTAGCCGGCATGCGCAAAGTATTTCTTTGTTTACTGGCATGTATTGCCGCGTTTCAACTTGCGGCCGACGAGCACGATGTGCTGCGCATTCGTGTGCTCGCTCCTACCAAACCAGGAGCGGTTCAGGTTATTACCGAAAACGGCCGGTATGCTATCGTTGCCGATGGAAAACGCGTGCTTGAGCTAGACTCGGCCGACCGGTTTAGCGTGATAAACAACGGCTCATCCGCAACGCTAAAAACACCGGCGAAAAACTACGGCGGTTTTTCGAAAATAGAACTTCAATCCCTTTCGGGCGAAGGGGTTTTTCGAATTTATGTGATAAGCCCAAACAAAGACGAGCGGGTTTACGACGACAACCTTATTTTTCTACCCGGTTCCGGGAGTTTGCAACTGATTAATCAGGTGGAGCTCGAAAAATATGTAGCCGGAGTGGTGGAAGCCGAAACCGGAAAGGAAAAGCCATTGGAGTTTTACAAGGTGCAGGCCATTATTTCGCGCACATACGCGCTAAACAACAAGCACCGGTACCGAAAAATGGGTTTCGATTTAAACGATCAGGTAGACTGCCAGGTATACCACGGCAAAGCGAGGTGGGAAGACGACATCTTAACCGCCGTAGAAGAAACCCGTGGAAAAGTGCTTGTAGACAGTGAGATGCGTATGATAACCGCGGCCTTTCACAGCAATAGCGGCGGCGAAACGGTGAGTTCGGACATTGTGTGGTCTGGGGCACTCTCTTACCTGAGCCCGCGGAAAGACGAATTTTCGCTAAATGGAGAGCACGCCGAATGGGAGGAAACCATTCACCGCGGAGCGTGGCTCCATTACCTGCGCGATAAATACAATTTAAATACCGACGATAAATTGCTCCATACCATGGCGGTAAATTACGAGCAGAATAACCGGCACATTTATTTTCTCGATCCTATTTTCAACATCCCCTTAAAGGACATCCGCAAGGACTGGAAGCTCAACTCCACTTATTTTAGCATTGCACCGCTGGGGAGAGATTCGCTCCATTTCACCGGCAGGGGCTTTGGCCACGGAACAGGCTTGAGCCAGGAAGGAGCAATGCGCATGGCTGAGCTGGGGTTTTCCTACACCGATATCCTGCACTTTTACTATAACGATGTGCACGTGATAGACCTCAAGGCCATCAACTTTTTTAGAGCGGAGTAGGGGGGCTGCGTAATTTTCCTGGTGATTGACCCGATATTAATCCAGGTAAAGGCCGCCGCCGTAAGCATTCCCAGGTGTTCGTACCAGGTGCTCCCGGTAAAGTACTTCTCGGCGGTGAAGGCAAAGTCGTAGGCGGTGGATTGGCGCTGCCGAAACATCCAAATACCTAAGGAATTTAATTGAAATAGTATGCCGCCCAGGCAATCAATAAAAGGGTTGCGAAGTACAGTGATATGGAGATGAGTATTTTAGAGTTTAATTTTAAAAGTCTTTCATGATGCGCTAAGGCAGATGGCGGCAAGTCTTCCCTTTTAACTTTTGGATAATAAAATGGTAAACCAAACCACAGCATGGTAGGTAAATCAAGTTTAAAATAATTGGGTATCCACATTAACTGCAGGTAAGAATTTACATCTTTGAGTTTTTCGGGAAACATAATTTTTAAAAGTTTAAAATGTACGCAAGTCTTTAAGGTGAGGTATCTTAAAAATTGAAATAGAAAGAACAGTACTAAAATGAGTAAAATAATTGATGCTATTTTTTCCATAATAACCTTAAATCACCACCCGACAGTTGTAGTTGTCCACGTGTATCCCTTATTTATGGTAAAACTTATGGGCGAAGAACCAAAAATTGATAAAGACTGGCCATCTCACAAAAACTTTAGCGGCAAACACCCCATCAATTTTTAGTATCCAGGCGCATTGGAAGGCTCACTGTGGATTTCAAATAGAAGTGGATTTTCGGACCAGGTTGCAGCAATTAGTAATGCGACCATACATTGATAGATTAATAGCAGCCACAAGTTCACGACGGCAAACTTTCGAATTGTTATTGATATTTTCTTACTGTGATTTGACTTAAAAAGTACAAACACGACTAATAGAAAGAAAACAGCCATAAAAAATATAATCTGGGATCCAGGGAAACGCAAAAGAATAAAAGTAATACTAATGGCAGTCAAAGCAAAAGGAAGTCCCATTAGAAAGCCAAAAATTTTTTCAAAATTGTTGAGTTCCCCATAGGCCTTTTTCCAATTATTTATTGAAATTTTTAGAAAGTAAAAAAATGATCCGTAAAAATAAAATATGGCCAACAATAAGCTGAATAAAGCGCAAAATATGTCAATTGTTGGATTATGGAACAATAGATTATTCAAAATGGCTATAGATAGTGTGCATATCCAAGCCACATTTGGAATCTGTTGGATTGTGGTGATAATTTTAGGCATATTTTGATTAATGTATACGAATATTAAATCCCATTCTGACCCCAATAAAAAACGATCCACCAATATCAAATCCCAAACTGGTGCCATTTTGAGTTGAATGACTCATGGGCCCAAAGGAGCCCCCTACATCGTGATTGAAGTAGCCAGTACCTTTTGTGTCAAATGATTGATAAACATCTGCAAAAGGTACTGAAACCCTTTGGGATACGTGATAAACACCATTTTTTCCTACCCTATCGAATTTAAAACCAGGATCGCTCGAGTTATATGAAGTTTCGAACAGTTGCAAATTTGCTACATTCAATTCGACGCCGGGACCGACACCTGCAAATTTATAAAACCCACCTGCTTGGGCGCC
>JAIVHP010000175.1 GCA_020201045.1 Flavobacteriales bacterium | reverse complement strand
CACACCGGCGCGGTCGTGGTATTTGCCCATCATTTCTTCATAAATGTTTCGATAGGGTCCATCGCTCATTCCCGGAATGTGAACATAGCCCAGTTTGCCGCCACTCAGGCTATCTACTTCCTGCTGGTTGCGGTCTACCCAGCGCTTGTAACGCAGTCGGTTTTCAGCTCCGCTGCCAATGGGTTTCACGGTGATTTGTTCCGCCTTTTTGCCCCTGGAATCGGTAATTTCGAGCAAAGTGAATTTGTCGGCCTTGCGGTTTAGATAAGCGGCCAAATCCCTTTCTCCGGCGATTGGTTCTCCATCTATTTTTTGAATGATCTGTCCCGATTCTACGGATAAATGGGCTTTATCGAGCGGTCCGCCCTTCATCACTTCGGCAATCTTTATACCGGGACCTTCATGGGTGTAATCGACAAAAATACCCAGTGATGCCGTGGCGTCTGCTTGCTCCACCTTGCGACTGTAATCAGCGCCGGCGTGGGATAAGTTGAGCTCGCCGAGCATTTCGGAAAGCATTTCGGCAAATTCGTATCCATTGCCAATCGATGGCAGGTACCTGGCATACTGCGCCGTGAGTGTATCCCAATTTACCCCGTGCATATCGGGCGTATAAAAAGCGCCTTTTGTGCGGTTCTCCACGTGTTCAAACATGTAGCGAAGCTCTGCATCTGTATCGATGGTCATCTCACCGGCAATCTCAATAGGATCTTTTTTGCTCCCATCTTCGGTGATTTTAGAGATGCTGCCGTCGGCGAGCAGGTAGAGATTTTCCATGTCTTTGTCCCACCGCAGGCTTCCGTAATTGGCATCCAGCTCCAGTACCTTTTTGGTTTCTTTGGTTCGCAGGTTTGTGGTCCAGAGATTGATTCCCGCTTCGAAGCTCGCGAGGTAGTAGAGCACTTCGGCGTCTTTGTCGAGCACCGCGTCGCTTATTTCAGCGCTGTGAATGCTCAGCCTGGCCTTCCGATCGTGAATTCCTTCCCAATCGATAGAAATGGACTCCACCTTTTTATCTTCTTCCTTTTTCTTTTCTTCTTTTTCTTCTTTTGCCTTTTCTTTCTCGCTTTTTCCGGCTTCTTCCACGGCTTTCATCAGCTTGTAATCGTCTTCGCTAAGTCGGTACTTATCAAAAGCTTCTTTACTGAAAAAGAGCGCGTAAACATCCACCTGTCCACCGCCGCTTGTCGCAAAACTCTTTAGCCCATCGCGGTTGCTAAACCAGAGCATTTGCTTGCCTTCGTTTACCCACGTTGGCCGGCCGTCGCCGTAGCCGCTGCGTGTAAGATTTAGCATGGGGCGCTCTCCCGTGGCGTCGAGGAGCACCACTTCGTTGTTCATCAGGGTAACGTGATATTCTGCGAGCAGCCACTTGCTATCGGGGCTCCACGTGAAGTACTGATCGCCGTCGCCCATGTGAAGCATCTCATTGCGCGTGAGTAGGGTTTCTGTCTTCTTACTCTTCATATCCATCACTTTTAATGTGCGACGGTCTTCAATATAGGCCAGCTTTTCGCCATCGGGCGAAAGCTTCGGTTGGTAGTTGTCAAAATCGTTACTCACCAGCTCTTCTTCCTTTATTAAAGTGCTGGCATAAAAGAAGGGCTCTTCATTTTCGCGGACTTTGCTGCTGCGAAAAATTTGCCATTTTCCATCGCGCTCTGCGGCGTATACAATCGATTTTCCGTCGGGGGCAAACTGCAGAAATCGATCGCGTTCAGGTGTGTTGGTAATGCGTTTCGTGATGGCGCCGTCAACGGTGGTAACAAATACTTCGCCGCGCGCCGTAAATGCGATTTCCTTCCCATTGGGAGATATGCTCATCTCACTTACCCCGCCATTAATGCCGATGTAGCTGTCGGGATTGGTGGCAGCCTGGGTGCGAATTTCCACTTCTACTTTTTGCGGCGAAGCGCCTTCGCGGAAGGTGTAGAGCTCACCGTCGTACGAAAAGGCCATAAGTCCTTCGCGGGAAATACTTAAAAAACGAACGGGAAAATCTTCGAGCTGCGTGACTTGTGATTTTTCGGAATCACCGTCCGGGCTAGTCAAATTCATTTTAAACACATTAAAGCTCCCACCTTCTTCGCTCAGGTAGTACATGGCTTTTCCATCGGGTGTGAATACGGGATTTCGATCTTCGCCGGCAAAAGTGGTAAGCATCCGGTGGCTATCACGAGCCTTATCGTAAGCCCAAATATCGCGCGCCGCAGCCGATTGATGCTTCTTGCGCCAGGGGTATTCGTAGCTTTGGTATGGTCCACACCTGGCTCACTCTCCCGCCGGTATCGGGCACGCTGTAGAGCTCGGGTTGGGCGGTGGTGGGATATTGGCGGTGGTCGGCCGCATCGAGTCGGGCCGCTCCGAATATCACGTTCGCGCCGTCGGCGCTAAAGGTGTAAGGGTGCTCATCGGCCGAGTGGTAACTCAGTCGGGTGGCAGCTCCACCGCGGACGGGCATCACAAACACGTCGAAGTTGCCGTACCTGTCGCTGGCAAAAGCAATTCGGTTGCCATCCTTGCTCCACACAGGCATATAATCGTGCGCTTCACGGGTAGTGAGTTGGGTGGCGTTCCCCCCTGCGCTTGGCACGGTGTAAATGTTGCCTTTGTAGGTGAAGGCAATGGTCTCACCATCGGGAGAAATAGCCGGGTAGCGGAGCCATTTAGCGGGCTCATTCGCTTCCGCGAAAAGGGCGAACAACAATCCGAGTAGAACGGGAAATAAACGCATGGGTATCAAATGATTTTTTAGCAGGCCGAAAATAGGGAAATTATGGGTGGATGGATGGAGCTTGAAACCGGTGGGATTATAGATAAAACGACAGGGGAAGGTAGCTGATGGTTTGGGAATACGAACAGTCTATCCATCTATCAAAACCAGAACTCTTTTCCCATCAACCCGTGTATCCCATCACGCCCGAAATGGCGTTTATGGTGAGAAGGAGAGTCAAGAGAAGTTCGTCGTCGCCTTCACCATTTTCACCCTGAGCGCGCCATGTTTTCAGCAATTCAATTTGTTTGCGGTGCAGTGGAGTGAGAAGTGTTTTGCGTTTAGGATCGAGATTAAACATTGCATCTTCTTCGTTGGTGTCAAAGAGCTCGCTTAGGAATTGAAGGGTTTTCTTTCGCTCCGATTGAAATTTGCCCATGAAACTTTCGCGAATCGTCGGGTTTTGAACGAGTGTTGCGTAATCCTGCATGATGGATTCGTCGCTAAAGGAAATACCTGTAGCAATGATGCGCATCAGGTAATACACGAAGTAATCTTCTTTGGTCGCTTTTTTAACATCGTCGTAGGCTTGCGGTTTCTCTCTTTTCATTTTCTCCAGGGTAGAACCCAGACCGTACCAAGATGTCATGTTAAACCGGCATTGACTCCAGGAAAACACCCAGGGGATGGCGCGAAGGTCACTTAAGGATTTTGCTCCTGTACGCCTTGAAGGCCGCGAGCCAATCCGGCCCGCTTCTATGGCGTCGATGGGTGTGACTTGTCGGTAAAACTCCATAAAATCATCTGTTTCAATCAGCTCTACATACACCTTCCTGCTTTCATCGGCCATCCATGCGATGGTTTCACTCATGGGGTGCCGCGAATCGTTAACACGCGATGAGATCAGCGTTTTGTACATATTACCGGCCATCAATAGCTCGAGGTTGTAGACCGCATTTACCCGGTTGGCGTACTTCTGCTCAATCGACTCACCTTGCTCCGTCAAGCGGATATCGCCCTTGAGCGTGTTGGGGGGAAGCGCGTTTATGAAATCTTCAGTGGGGCCGCCACCTCTGCTGATAGACCCTCCCTTTCCGTGAAAAAAACGAATCGTTACGCCGTGCTTTTCACCAATTTCTGCAAGTTCTTGTTGCCCGCGATGTAGCCCCCACTGACTCGCGACAATGCCACCGTCTTTATTGCTGTCGCTGTACCCCACCATCACTTGCTGTACGGGGTATGCATCTCCCCTGATACGCTTTTGGTAGGCGATCGTATTTCGGGTGATGGGGTGTAATAAAAAAGCATCGAGAATTTCGGGCGCAACAAGGAGATCGTCGATGGTTTCAAAAAGCGGTACCACAGGAAGCCGACATACGATTCCCTCTTCTTCCTTAATGAGCAAACCGGCCTCTCTGGAAAGGATGTAAACCGCCAGCAGGTCAGAAACGTGTCGCGTCATACTCACAATGAGCGAACCCAGTCCCCTGCTTCCATATAGTTGAATAAAATTTTCTAAAACCGAATACACTTCGCGCACTGCCTTAGACTCGGCGCCGGTGTTTTGATTCAGAGCAGAAAAAGGGCGAAGCGTTTTCAACTCTTCCCTCATAAATTTTTCTCTTTCGGAGTATCCCGCGTTCAGAAACTCATCTCCGGCCATATCCGCTTCATTTAGCAACTGACTGATCGCCTTTTCGTGAAAAACGGAATTTTGCCGAATGTCAACTTCAGCCAGGTGGAATCCAAAAGTTTCCAAATGCCGGATAACGTCGTGCACATCTTCGTTGGCAACAGATTTAGCGCCATATACCAAAAGGGCTTTCCGGAGAATTTTCAGATCGTCGATAAGCGACTCTCGGCGTCGATAATCTTTGGGGTTTTCTCGTAGCGTTGTAGAGTGTCCCCGCTCTGTATTTAAGGGTAGCTTGGCGAGCATCAGTCCCAAAAACTGACGGAAAGCTTCGCCCCTATTTCTCTCTATAGGGGAAAAACATCGCTGAAGTAATGCAAAACGTTTCGCCGTTCGGAAGCCACGTCGGGTTTTTCAATAAAAATTTCTCCGGTATGCCAGAGTTTGTAGAGCCCACGTCTCAAACGCGATTCGGTACTCTTTTTTTCAGCCATGGACAAACTCGACTCGAGCAAAGTTTTGAATTCCAGGAAAACATCGCGGTGGTGTTCCAACACCGTAGCTCTTTTTGCTTCCGTAGGGTGAGCAGTGAGAACGGGCTCAATGCGCAGCGATGGCAAAGCCTTCAAAATTTCATTTTCAGAAAAACCCTGTTCGAGCAATCTTTTGATATTCCCGGCAAACAGTCCTTCAACGCTCCGCATATCCGGTTTTTCTTTGGTGCGGCGCTCATCCACCGCCGCCTTCACCTCCACCATATTAAGCAGATGAGCCACAATACTAAAAAGCTGTATATGCTTCTTTTCAAAGGTCACGCCGCGGTATTCTTCTATTTCCCCAACAAATGGGATTTGAGCGGCTGTATCTCCTTCCCCATTTTCTTCAAGCGATTGTTTAAAGGCGAGTAATAAATCTTTAAAGTATTTGTCGCGACTCATCATTTCAGGTTTCTCAGATCGATATAGAAGAAGGTGCAAGCCAGGCAAAATTGCACTTTCAGCCGGCGCTTAAATAGTCCATAACAGGGACTTATTTACCTGCTAAGATGACATCACCTTCTAAAATCGGTTCGTTTTCAAGCAAATATACTTACTCTTCAAATGTTTCCATGGTATTAAGTAGCTTTTACCGCAATCTTTTAAAGACGTAAGAAAGCTAGCTGGTCATTCTGAATGTGCGAATTTGCTTACCAACGCATTTCCAACCCAAAATTGCCTATGCTTCCATAACTTCCTGCAGTGCCTGCTCAATTTCTTTCTCTCCCGAGCTTAGCTCTATCGTTTTTCGATAGGAGTTCTCATCTTTGAGCAGATTTACAATCACAGAAGCCACATCTTCTCGTGGGATTTTGCGCTCCACCCGATCCGGGTTTTCCGAAGCGGTAATTTTTTCGTGGCCGTCATCGTCGGTGAGCATCACAGGGCGCAAAATGGTGTAGTTTAAATCGCTTTGCTTTAGAAAGCGGTCCGCGTAGTGCTTGGCAATGTAGTAGGACTTGATTCCCGACTTATCCCAAAACTCGCGATTGTCTGCGTGCGATGCACTCACCATAACAAACCGCTTTACACCCATTTTTTCGGCAGCTTCCATCGATTTTACCGCACCGTCTAAGTCTACCGAAAGGGTTTTATCAGAATCCGTGCTTCCGCCCGACCCCGCAGTGAAAACGATGGCGTCGGCATTCTGAAATGCATCGGCCAATTTTTCCACACTTTCTTCGAGATTCCCCATCGATGTGGATACATTCATCTGCTTAAACTCTTCTACCTGCTCCTGCTTCCGCAGAAATGCAATTGGCTCAAAGCCTTCGCTATCCTTAAGTTTCGACGTTAATTGTCTTCCTATTTTTCCGTTTGCTCCTATAATTAACACGTTCATTGCTTTTATTTTTACTTAAAATAGCGCCAAAATCAGACCGGAAACTCAAGTAAAGATGAAGACGGTGAAAATGTATTTTGCCGAAGCAAAGTGAGATGGGCTATGGCGTTAAATCCCAATAAAAACACCGACATATCCGTTTCGCGGGTCGCCGGGATAAAAATACCGGGGCTCGCTCCCACCAAACCCAATGGCGTTTGGCAAAATGCTGGCTGCATAGCGTTCATCGAGAACATTGTTGATGCCCGCTTCGAGTCGAACCTGAAACTTTTTGCCAACCGCGAGCTCGTAAGAAGCCTGAATGTTTAGGAGTGCGTAGCTGTCGGTATATTCCGCATTCCCGTCGTTAAGGGGTATTTCACCCGTGTGGAGCAGATTAGCGCGAAAGCGAAACCCGGCGGTATTCACAATCTCAAAGCCAATATTGGCCGTGTGGGTGGGCACGCCGGTAAGGGCATTTCCAGAAAAATCATCGCCACCGTCGGTGAAATTCAAAAAGCGATAGTGGTGATAGGAGCCATTGATATACGGCTTCAAGAACCAATTCAGACCGATGCGCTTCCGCCCAATCAGCGTAAGCTCTGCACCGGTATGCGCTGTTTTTCCCGCATTTATACCGATAAATTGATCTTCGGCAATACGCTGTGCTACGAGCAAGTTCTCAATTTGGATGGTGTATAATGCGAGCTCGGTGTAAAGCTTTCCGCCAAGCCAATCGGCCTTGAGCCCCACTTCGTAATTGATTCCGGTTTCGGGCAGGAGTTCTGTATTAACCTCCCCGGAAGGAGTAAGCGTTTCTTCAACTCCCGGAGCCGAAAACCCGTGGCTCACGGTAGCGTAGAGCACCCGATCGGAACCGAGCTTGTAGATAGCGCCAATTCGCGGTGAAGCGATAATATCGTAGCGATAGCTCCCGCTTTGATCAACGCTGTCGGTCGCCATTTCGTCGTCGAGTTGATAACGGGTAGCATTGATATTTATCCCGGCTTCTATGGTCCACTTTTCGGAAAGCAAGAGCCTTTGCTGGGCAAATCCATTGATGTTCTGCCTAAGTTGCGTGTTTTGGCTCAGCCTTTCGCCTTCCACGCTGCCCGTTTCTGGAAATTCTGTGTATCGGTTTTCAAAAGTTCCACCGCGGTAATCTTCAAAAAGTGCTTCGCCACCAAAGGCGAGTTCTGCCGGCCTTCCGAAAAGGCTGTATTTTAAATTAAACCGCGTGCGCCCTCCCACCCCTTCGCGGTATTCCGACAAAATATCAAAGGGACGGGGCTCGTAGCTATCGCGAACTTGCGCGAACAAACTGGTGGTGTTTACCAGCTTTTCGCTGAATCGGTGCTCCAGAGACACACCTGCAATAATACGATCGTAGGACTCGTAGCCTTCGGCTGCAGCCCAGTTGGCCGCAGCACTTTGCGGCGACTCTTCAAAATTTGTGCGGCTTAAAGAACTGGGAATATACCCCTTTAGACGTGTGAGAATGGCCAGAAGCGAAACCGATGTGCGTTCTCCAAGCCGGTGTTTCCCGGTAAGGGTAAGCGACTGCCTGTCGTACGCCCCGTTATCGCGATACCCATCGCTGTGTAGGTTGTTGTACGTTATTTCGGCCGATGAGTCGCCACCTCCCAACCCTGCGCGCAGGGTGTATTTCTGCAAGCCAAAACTTCCAAAAGTGGCCCCGGCAGCCGCAGTATTTTGTGGAGTGTCGC
>JAIVHP010000174.1 GCA_020201045.1 Flavobacteriales bacterium | reverse complement strand
GCCCTATATCGACAGCTTGATGAAAAGCTGTCCGAATAGCACGCTAGACACCTTTGGCGAAAAAGTGGGATTGCCCGGCGGACAGATGGGTAACTCTGAAGTGGGCCACATGAACCTCGGGGCGGGCAGAATAGTATATCAGGATCTGCTCAAAATCAATATGGCCATAGAGAATAAAGAACTCAGCCAAAATCAAACCATTACAGATGCCATTGTTTACGCCAAAAGGCTGGGCAAGAAAATCCATTTAATGGGGCTTACTTCCGATGGTGGCGTGCACAGCCACATTGAGCACACTATGGCACTGACGTCTATTTTCCGAGAACACAACTTCAAGAATGTAGCTGTACACCTGTTTACCGATGGCCGTGACACCGACCCCAAAGCCGGGATATCGTACATCAAAAAGCTCGAAAAACACCTGGCGTCTACAACAGGAGAAATTGCAAGTATAACCGGGCGCTATTACGCCATGGATCGCGACACGCGATGGGAACGAACAGCGCTGGCCTATAACGCCATTGTAAACGGAACGGGCGAAACAAGCGAGAACCTAAAAGAAACGGTGAAAAAGCGCTACAAAGCCGGCGAAACCGACGAGTTTTTACAACCCATCGTCCATATTAAAAAGAATGGTGAACCGGTTGCAAAGCTGGCAAACGGCGATGTTGTAATATTCACAAATTTCCGCGGCGACAGGGCGCGCCAGCTCACCGAAGTGCTAACGCAGGAAGACCACACCGATCACGGGATGAAAAAAATGGATCTCTACTACGTTACCTTTAAAGCATACGACGAGTCATATGAAAATATTCGTGTGATTTTTGAAGGCGAAGACACCCGAAACACCTTGGGTGAAGTGCTGGCCAATCTCAGAAAGAAGCAATTGCGCATCGCCGAAACGGAGAAATATCCGCACGTGACCTATTTCTTTAACAATGGACGGGAAGAGCCCTTCGAAGGTGAAGACCGAATAGTAGTTCCTTCCCCCCGGGATGTAGCCACCTATGACGAGAAGCCTGAAATGAGCGCCTACGAGGTAACCGACGAACTGGTAAATTACCTGGAGAACAACGACGTAGATTTTGTGTGCCTGAACTTTGCTAATCCCGATATGGTGGCCCACACCGGCGATTTTGATGCCGCCGTAAAAGCCTGTGAAGTCGTGGACTCCTGCACCAAAAAAGTGGTTGAAAAAGCGCTGGACAAAGACTTCAGCGTAATCATTATCGCCGATCACGGAAACGCCGATTACATGATAAACGACGATGGAACGCCAAACACCAACCACAGTACCTTTCCAGTTCCCTGCATCGCCGTGAGCAAATACAATTTAAAGTCGATGAAGCACGGCAAGTTAGGCGACGTTGCCCCTACCCTGTTGTCGCTGATGGAAATTCCCGTTCCGGAAGAAATGACCGGAGAGATCTTGATTGAAATATAGGTCTTTATTAAGTGGTGTAGACCGAATTAAAAAGCACATAATCTGTTGACAGGTCTGCTCCCCAACCTTTGGACTTTGCATCGCCATTGTCCAGGTCGAGTATAATCATCAAATCGGCAGCGCGGAGGAGTTTTTTCATGTAGTTGCGGTTGTACTCTTGTGGAATTCCCTTCTCCAGCACTTTTACCTGCGAAGATTCATCGCCGAGGTAAAGGTCTACGGTACGGTAATCGAATGGCACACCGGCATTTCCCGCAGCGCAAATAATCCGACCCCAATTTGGGTCTCTTCCATACATGGCCGCTTTTACGAGGGTAGAATCGAATACGGCTCTTACCAATGCCCGTGCAGTTGCTTCGTCGGGGGCGTTTACCGCTTCGTAGGTAATAAATTTCGATGCGCCTTCACCATCCGACACAATGAGTTTGGCCAGGTGTACCATCATCTCTTCCAGCTTATCGCGAAAGAGTTTATATCCGGGATCGTCTTCCGATTTCATTACATCGTTTTCGGCCTGGCCGTTTGCCAGAACTGCCACCACATCATTGGTGCTCGTGTCTCCGTCAACCGTTATCATGTTAAACGACTTGTCGGCAACTTCCTTTACCGTTTCCTGGAGGAGTTTAGGCTCAATGGCTGCATCGGTTACAATAAAAGCGAGCATGGTGCCGAGGCGCGGATGTATCATACCCGATCCCTTGGCTATTCCAGCCATATTTACTTCGTATCCGTCCAGATCAAATTCCAAAAAACCTTCTTTGGCAAAAGTATCTGTGGTGAGAATCGCATTTGCGGCGAATGAGCCGGCATTTGATTTTGACGAAAGTTTAGAGACATTTTCGCGTATCCCCTTCGTGATTTCTTCTGTGGGAAAGGGTTCGCCAATAAGCCCCGTAGAAGCTACTAAAACCAGTTCCTTATCGATTCCAAGTTCTTCGCCCATAGCTTCGGCCATGGCTTCCGCACCGCGGTACCCGTCGGGACCCGTGCAGGCATTTGCATTTCCGGCGTTCACCACAATGGCCTGCGCCTTTCCGTCGGCCATGTATTCTCTCGCCAGCTTAATGGGCTCAGCCACTACCTGGTTTTGGGTAAATACTGCGCCAACGCTAGCCGGAACTTCGGAGTAAATCAGCGCCATATCCCGGCGCATGGATTTAATTCCGGTATGTGCGCCCCAGCATTTAATTCCCTTAACGTTGGTAATATTCTTAATCATCGAACTCATATAACTTATTCTTCTATGGTTGAAGGGGGATTTGGTTTAATCCCGCAGATTCGTCGAGCGACAGCATCAGGTTCATATTTTGAACAGCCTGTCCGGCCGCGCCTTTCACTAAATTATCTATCGCGCTTATCACGATAATATTTTCGGTGCGCTCATCGTAGTCGCAGTAGAGATCGCAGTAGTTGGTGCCGCGCACATCTTTAATTGCCGGTGGTGATTTTCGGATGCGCACAAAAGGTGCATCGCGATAGTACGCCTCGAAGGTTTTTAGCAAAGATGCCTGAGAAATAGATGACTTTGGCCGGGCGTAAATCGAAGCTAAGATCCCACGGTCTACCGGAAGCAGATGGGGTGTAAATTGCACTTTTGCGCTTTCGCCCCCTAGTTGGGTAGCATTCTCTTCAATTTCTATGGAGTGGCGGTGATTTTTAAGTCCGTATGCTTTGAAATTGTCATTGACCGCCGAAAAATGGTTTACCGCTTTTGGCTTTACTCCAGCGCCGGTAATACCGGATTTTGCATCGACAATAATTCCATTGGTACGGGCTATTCCCGCTTCGAGCAATGGTGC
>JAIVHP010000173.1 GCA_020201045.1 Flavobacteriales bacterium | reverse complement strand
CTTTTGCGCTTTGCTACCGTGGCTTCTCCAAGCATGGCAATTTGGCCCACGGCTTCGCGCACGGCATTTTTTTCCAGGTGGTCCATATCGCGCTTGTGCTCTTCCATGTGCACTTTGGCTGTTTTGATATCGTCTAGCTGGGAGTTGATGCGCTCGTTGATATCGCTAATGGCCGACTTAATTTTTGATACGGTGTTCTCCAGGTTTGATTTTTCTCTTTGCTCGTCAGTCATACCGTTGTGGATGTTTGTACTTTGGTTGATCTTGGGCGTGCAAAAATCGGCATTTTTATTCGGATGGGCGTTTTGTGGCTGTGGCGTTATTTTTGAGAATACCTTAGCGGAGAAAAAGTTTTTCGGAAAGCTGATTTACAGGGTTTTGAAAAATATTTTCCATCAAGGCGAAATTCCCATCACCAGCACGTCGTCCGTTTGATCTTGATCGCCTTTCCAATCCAAATAGGCTTTTCTGATGGCTACACCCTGCTCGCCCATCGGCAAGCGCTCAAATTGTTCCAGCATACTAACCAGTCCTTTATTCATCAACTTTTTACCTTGATTGCCGCCGAATTGGTCGAGAATACCGTCTGAGCTGAGGTAAAACTTTTCTCCGGGTTTGTATTTGCGGGAGATGGTTTCTAGTTTGGAGTCAACTTGATTTGCACTCATCTCTCCGATGGTGAATTTGTTTCCTTTCATCCGGGTGATCTTTCCCTTGTAAGCGCAATACAGGTTCTGACGGGCACCGCAGTAGTGAATCGTCTCATTCGACTCATCTACAACCAACAAACCTACATCCATTCCGTTGTATTGGCGGGCTACCTGGTGGTTTGGTTTGTAAATTTTAAGTAGCTCTACGTGCACATTTTGCAGGATCTTGGCCGGGTTGGTCAATCGCTTCACCCGTATACTCTGATTGAGCAATTGGTGTGCAATCATACTGAGCAGGGCTCCTGGTACCCCGTGTCCTGTGCAATCGGCTACGGCGACCATTCTCAGATTTTTCCCCACTTCGTGGCACCACAAAAAGTCACCGCTTACTAAATCGCGCGACTCGGCCATGAGAAAGGATTCTTTGAAGAGTTGATTCAGGTGGACTTCGGTCCCGAGAATAGCGCGCTGCACGCTCTGCGCATATACCAGGCTGTCTTTTAGCTCTGAATAATGGTAATGCAAGAGCTCGTGAGCGCTTTGAAGTTCTTGTGTTCTGCTGGCAACCTGATGTTCGAGGTTTTCGGTTAAATCAATAAGCGTCTGCTCGTGCTTTTTTCGTTCGGTGACATCGCGTTGAATGCTTATAAAATGTGTACAGCTTCCATCGGCATCGAGAATGGGTACCACCGACATTTCAATCCAATAGGGTTCGCCGAATTTCGAATAGTTTACCACTTCTATCTGGCAGGCTTCGCGCTCGATCATCGCATGCTTGAGCTTGTCGAGTTCTTCGCGCGAAGTATCCGGCCCCTGAAGAAACCTCGGCGATTTGCCGATTGCTTCACTGGCTTCATAGCCGGTAAGATTGGTGAATGCCTGGTTTACGTAAACAATTTCCGGCCCTGGCTTATCCGTGTTTTCACCTTTTGTGATTATAACGGTGTCGTTGGCGTGGGTAATTACAGACTCCAGCAAATTGCGCTGAACCTCGTGTTTCTTTCGGGTGGTGATGTCCTGTATTACACCATCCATTCCAATCACTTCGCCTTTTTCATTCTTGGTGGCTTCGCCGCGCAAGAAAACATGCTTTTGCTCATTGTCGAGTGTTGAGATGCGGTGTTCAATTTCACAACCGTTCTCTGTTCTCATCATTTCACTAAAGCCAAGCTCAAAAAGGTGAAGATCTGCGGGAAGAATCATTTCGGAATATGCAGACCGAGTTAGGTATCCGCACTTTCCGGGTAGCCCCAGCATGGCCCACATTTCTTCCGAACACTCAAATGCGTTCTTTTGCACATCGAAGTACCATCTTCCCAAACGCGCAATGTCCAATGCAGCGACAAGGGTTTTATTGGCCGCATTCAACCGGCGATTCATTTTGTTTTTCTCAACGCCGTAGAGAAGGCTTTTATAGAGGGCAAAGGCGTTAAACTCCCCTTTCAAAAGGTAGTCGGCTACGCCCATTTCCAGCGATTTTACGCTAAACATCTCATCTGAGTAGCCGGTTAAAACAATAATGGGTGTCTGGCCTACCTTCGCAGCCATCGATTTTACGAGATCCATACCCGCCTTATCGGGAACGGTAAGATCTAATAACACAGCGTCGAAAGGCAATGGCCTTCTATCGATTTTAGTGGAAGCTTCCTTGAATGTTTCAACGTGTACCAGCTCAAGGTTCTGAATATATTCGCGAAGGTATTCTTCCACAATGATGGCATCGCCGGGATTGTCTTCTAAGAGCAATACGGCATAGCCTTCACTTTTCGGTGCTTGCTTAACCAATTTGTCGGGGAGGTTGTTCATGTCTTAGGTTCATTACGCAAATTCCCGGAAATCGTTCCGCTTTACGAACATATGCTCAAATATTCTGATATGCAACAGTTTTACCGTCGATAATCGATTAGGTAAAACCCTGTCCTAAATACGTATAGCTCAATGAGAAACAAGCTCTTATCATCCGGTGGGGAAATCTTTTCTTAACGAATATCCCTTTAGATTCGCTAAACTTTCCGCTTTCTTTCGTTAGATTACTATTTTACATTTGGCAACCGAATAAGCTGTAGCCAGAATTGCTCTACCTTGATAATTGCTCTTATAAAATCGTCGATGTCGAGTGGTTTTGTAATGAAGCTGTTTGCATAGCGTTCGTAAGCCTTGTTAATGTCTCTTTGAGAAGAAGAAGTGGTGAGAACAATAACGGGTATGGTTGATGTCTCGGGTTCGGTTTTTATTTGCTTTAGCACCTCAAACCCATTCTTAATGGGCAAATTAAGGTCGAGTAAAATGATATCGGGATTACTGGCACTAGGGTCACTGGCAGTTTCCGACAGAAAGTCAAGCGCCTCCTGACCATTCCTAGCCACGCTTAGTTTATTTACAATTTTTCGCTCTTCAAAAGCTTCCTGGGTTAAAACGATATCCCCCTCGTTGTCTTCGACCAGTAAAACGTGTAAGCTCTTTTCCATAGTGGGTTTATTGCCGATTGCCAAACTTGAAGATAGTAAATTTAAAGACACTTCCTTCGCCTTCTTTACTTTCAACCCAGATTTTGCCGTTGTGTATTTCTACAATCTTTTTGCAAACAGATAGTCCAAT
>JAIVHP010000172.1 GCA_020201045.1 Flavobacteriales bacterium | reverse complement strand
CTTATTGCCCTTTTCGGCTTCTTTAAACATTTGCGCACCACCAGCGCCGCAACATAGTCCTTTGCTTTTGCAACGGCGCATCTCTACCAATTCGGCATCCAACTTTTCCAGAAGAGACCGCGGCGCTTCGTAAACATTGTTGCCGCGCCCGAGGTAGCAGGGGTCGTGAAAGGTGATTTTTTTGCCCTTGAATTTTCCGCCACCTTCAATAGTGAGCTTTCCTTCGGCAATAAGCTGCTGAATGAATTGAGAGTGGTGCACTACATCGTAGTTTCCGCCCAGGCTGGGGTATTCGTTTTTTAATGTATTGAAGCAATGCGGACATCCCGTTACGATTTTCTTTACTTCATAGCCATTGAGAACTTCAATATTCATCATGGCTTGCATTTGGAACAGAAATTCATTTCCGGCTCTTTTCGCGGGGTCGCCCGTGCAGTTCTCTTCGGTACCCAAAACGGCGTATTTTACATCTGCTTTATTCAAGATTTTAACGATGGCCTTGGTGATTTTCTTTGCCCGGTCGTCAAAACTTCCAGAGCAGCCCACCCAAAACAGCACTTCGGGCACGTCGCCGGCCGCGATCATTTCTGCCATGGTGGGTACTTTTATCGGTTCGCTCATAAATTTCTCTTTATACTTCTTCGGCCCACTTTAATCTGTCGGCTTGTGGAAAAGCCCAGGGGGCACCGTTGTTCTCTACATTCGTAAACATTCCATTCAATTCTGATGGAGCTTTTGATTCTTCCATAACCAAATACCTCCTCAGGTCCACGATAATCTCCAGTGGATTGATATTTACCGGGCATTCTTCCACGCAAGCGTTGCAGGTGGTGCATGCCCACAATTCTTCGTCGGTGATGTAATCGCCCAACAGCGATTTCTCATCGTCGTAATCCTTGCCATGCTTGTCGATGTTTTTTCCAACCTCTTCGAGGCGGTCACGGGTATCCATCATTATCTTTCTCGGCGAAAGCAGTTTGCCGGTGATATTTGCGGGGCAAGCTGATGTGCACCTTCCGCATTCTGTGCACGAATAGGCATCCATCAGATTCTTCCAGTGCAGGTCTTGAACGTCTTTTGCTCCAAACTTTTGCACAGCTCCTTCTTCGGGCGGTGGAGCGGCATAAGGATCCGCATCGGGGTTCATCATTAGCTTTACTTCCTTCGTAACGTTATCCATATTGGTAAACTCGCCTTTTGGCAGAAGCCTGGCGTAAAATACATTTGGGAAAGCCAGGATGATGTGAAAGTGTTTTGAAATGGGCAGGTAATTCAAAAACAGTAAAATACCTACAATGTGAAACCACCATGCGCCGCGCTCATAATTCACCAGTTGACTGTCTGACATTCCTTCAAAAAGCGGCATAATAAGCGAACTTACCGGGTAAGCACCCGCTTCAACGTAGTGGTCTACCCCTCGGTCTTGCAAAATGCGGTCTGTTGCATTCATCGACAAAAAGGCAAACATTAGGAGGACTTCTACTACGAGTATGATATTTGCATCGCTCTTGGGCCACAAGGTCATTTCTCTGGCCTTAAAGCGCTTGATGTTTCCAATGTTTCGGCGCACCAAAAATACCACACAGGCAAGCAGAACCAGAAAAGCCAGAATTTCAAAACTTCCGATAAGGAAATCGTAAAAACCACCTAGAAAGGCAAATATTCGATGCGTTCCGAAAATTCCGTCGATGATAATTTCGAGAACTTCTATATTGATGATTACAAAACCCACGTAAATAAGCACGTGCATGATGCCCGCAAGAGGGCGCGTAACCATTTTAGACTGGCCAAGGGCTACACGGGTCATCATAGCCCATCGCTCAGATTTTCGGTCTGTGCGGTCTACATCCCTTCCCAGCATGATGTTCCGCCTTATTTTACTTACCTGATAGGTAAAGAAGCCTATCGCTAGAATGAGTACCGCAATAAAAATATAGTTAGAGACTCCCATTTCTATTCGTTTTCTTCTTCACTGGATTTTACGTAATCCTTGAGTTGTTCAAGTTCTTTTTTGGTGAGATCCACACTCTTGTTTTTTCTTCCGAAAACGGAGAAATGAATGTATCGATTTGGATTCACGCGGATATCTTCCACCAGGTAATCGAGGTTTTTCGCAGCAGAATCAAGCCTGTTATAAAGTCCCGGGTTATTTATGAGCATTCCCAAACTTCCTTCTCCTTTATTTATTTTCTCCACAATTTGGTCTACTTCGGTCAGAGCCTTATTTGCCTTCGTTATGGTTCCAGCTATATCGGCTTGAGCAAGCGTATCGCTGATAGTCGAAAAATTCTGAATCACGTTGGCAAATTCGTCGCTGTTATCTTTTAGAACAGTCGATACCTCTTCAATGTTTTTGAAAATCGCCCGAATTCGAACGCGTTCTTCGCCCACAAGGGTGTCTATTCTAAAGGTGGCCCGTTCCAAATTTTGAATGGAAGCGTTTATACCGCGAAAACTCTGAACCAAATTCTCCTGAGATTCGGTATTGAGAATGGCTTCAATCACCTGCAAAACCGAGTCGTTGCCGCCATTTGGCAACATTTCGATGTCTTTTACCTGCCCGATTTTGTAACCGTTTACCATAACTGGGTTGGTGGGTTGCAAGCCGTTTATTTGATCGTACACGGCGTAATATTCCATCGGCTTTTGAAAGACGTACACTCCTTTGAGGTAGTTTAGCCCTACATAGAGCAACCCTATCGCTGCCACGATGACAATTCCTATTAACACTTCTCTGCGAATTTTCACAGTGTTTATTGGTTTTTTGTGTTTAGTTCAATAGCTTTTTCAAGGGTCATTCTACTGTTGTTCCCGTCAAAAGCTACTACAAAAGCCCCGCGAAAACCTTTCTTTCGGGCAGCTTTTTGCAAATTCTTCGCACCTTCATAAGTAGATGCGGAGCCATAAAGATATTTATACATATCGTTATCGCGATATTCTGTCACATTTTCTAGTCCATTAAAGTTCTCGGGCTTCAATTCTACCGGGCTGGAAGCAGACGACAACTGCACCTTAAAGACCACTTCAGAATTGGCTTCTTCTACCGTTTCGCCTGCTTCTTCGTCTTTCTTATCGTCTTCATCTTCAGGTTTTTTTTCTGTTTTTTCGACGGCAGATTCCACCTTGTCTAAATTGTTTTTGTAGTCTTTAAAGGCTCGGTAAATTGCCGATGCAACGTAATCCTGGCCCTGTTCGCTGTTTAGGAAATCTTCTTCTTCTTTATTTGTCAAAAATCCCAATTCAACCAGCACACTCGGCATGGTGGTAAATGATATTACCCAGTAAGGCGCTTGCCTCACGCCGCGATCTTTTCGGCCGACTCTTGTACGCATTTGGTCCTGAACGAGTTTCGCAAACTTTAAGCTTTGGTGGATATGTGCATTTTGCCGAAGACTCAATTCGATGAGTCCTTCGGGAGAGTTTGGATCAAAATCGCCGTAGTTCTCTTCGCGGTTTTCTTCGAGCAAGATGGCCTGATTTTCTTTCTGTGCCATCCGCAAATTCGCTTCGGTTTTAGCCGGCCCCATAACGTAACTGCCACATCCACTGGCCGATTCTCTGGTAAAGGCGTCGCAATGAATAGACACAAAGATGTCGGCTTCTTTGGTGTTTGCAAATTTTGTCCGTTCGTGAAGGGGAATGAAATTGTCGCTGTCTCTCGTGTAAAGTACTTCCACATTTTCAAAGGCATTTTCTATGTATGCGCCCACTTTTAGGGATACATTCAGGGCAATGGTTTTCTCGGTTACCTTATACCTTCCGGTACCCAGGTTGCCGGGATCTTTTCCGCCGTGCCCGGCGTCGATAACAATTACGGTTTTAGCTGAATCTCTCTCACCCTTTGGCACAGAAGATGCTATGAACATCCCAATTAAAAAAATCAGAAGAAAAGAAAGCACATTTTTTCTTCTCATAGCGCTTTTGAATATTTCGTGTTTGGCGTCCATTTTAACTTCTGTAAATACGTAGTTTTGGGCGCGGTTTTACAATGTAACAATTACTAAAGATAAGTATATCGGATCTGTTGGGCATTTCATAAAACGAGTATTTATCCTTGGCATTATGTTTATAATTGGGGCTTCCCGGTTATTTGCTCAGGAGCGCGATACCATACCCGGTGACGTAGATATCATCCTTCCATCAGATTCCATTATGTTGGACTCCGGTTTTGTTGCAATGCACGTAGATTCTCTCCCTGCCGACTCCCTGAATTCCGACGCGGTAATTAAGAGTGAAGTAAACTACAGCGCCAGCGATTCCATAGATAACGACGTAGTAAATAAGATCGTTTATTTATATGGAAACGCCAAAATTGAATACGAAGATATAACGCTTACCGGGGCTAAAATTGTGTATGATTTTGATTCTTACACGGTACACGCCGAAGGCATTCAGGATACCTTGGGAAACTGGCAGGGTTTGCCCGTTTTTAAGCAGGGAAATTCGGAATTTGAAGCGCGGGAGATGGACTACAATTTCAAGTCGAAGAAAGCTTTTGTAAAGAAGGTGCAGACGGATATCGTGGAGGGAACCCTTACGGGAAAAACCGTGAAAACTACGCAGGACAATCGCGTGATTTATATTAAGAACGGAGAGTATTGCCCTTGCGAAGACCCCAATGCACTCACCCGATTTAAAATTGGAAAGCTCAAAGTAATTAAAGACGATAAAATTGTGAGCGGTCCGGGTTACCTCACACTCGGTCCAATTCCTACCCCGCTCGCTTTCCCGTTTGGATTTTTTCCCAATGCCGAGAAAAGGCAGGCGGGAATTGTAGTACCGAGTTATGGAAATGCCCAAAGCCAGGGTTTCTTTCTCGCCGACGGGGGATTTTACCTGCCCATAGGCGACAATTGGGATACTAAAATGCTTTTTGACGTCTACTCACGCGGAAGTTGGGGGCTGGAGAACTTAACCCGATACAAAAAGCGATATAAATTCGACGGTAATTTTAATATTGAATACAACAATAACGTTCGCGGCGACCGGGATCTCAATAATTTTTCGGCGCAGCGTAACTTTTTTCTCACCTGGATGCATACCCAGGATCGCAAGGCGCGTCCCAACTCAAATTTTTCTGCCGATATCCGCGCGGGTAGTACGGCCAATTATCAAAACAACCTGAACGCCTCGCAAAACGATTACCTCACCAATACGTTCCGTTCGAATATTCGCTACTCCAAATCGTTTCCCGATTCGCCGTGGAGCCTGGCGCTCAATGCCGGCCACTCCCAAAACTCTCGAACGGGAAATTACGACTTTACCCTGCCGGAAGTTGCCCTGAACAGAGCGCGGACTTTTCCCCTCGACGGTGTGTTTAACGATTCTCCAAAGCAACAGTTTTACGAAAAAATTGGGATCACCTACAACAGTGCTTTCCAAAACTCACTCTCTGTGCAGGAGGAAGAGCTGTCGCTGAATAATTTATCCGGACTGATGCAAAAATTCAGAAATGGCGTTCGCCACAACGCATCGGTTTCCACTTCCCTTAAGGCCGGCCCGGTGAGCATAAACCCCAGTTTTAACTACACCGAAAGGTGGTATTTTGAAACCTACGACCGACGGTTTGATGAAGACAGTCAGTCATTCGTTCCAGATACGGTGAAGGGATTCGACAGGAATGGAAACTGGGATTTTAGTACATCCATGACCACAAAGGTTTACGGAATGTTCAACTTTCGAAAGGGAGCCGTAAAAGCCATTCGCCATACGCTTACACCTACGCTTTCGTATTCTTACCGCCCCGATTTTGATCCGCGGGTGTTCGGATTCTTTGGAAGCGATAATCTCAGCTTCTTACGTTTTCTTTGGTCAACAATCTAGAAGCGAAGGTGGTAAACCGAAACGATACGACCAGCCGGTTTAAAAAAGTACCCATTCTTGAAAATATTACGGCATCTGCGAGCTATAACCTGGCGGCAGACTCCCTGAATCTATCGCCAATCAGCGTAGCGGGAAGAACGAAAATCACCCAATATGCCAATGTTAACTTCCAGGCAAATTTTGACGCTTATACCTATGCAGCAGATCAAAACGGAACAATAAGAAGGACAAATGAATATCGGTTTTCGCGAAATGGAAAACTGGCCAGCTTTGAATCGGGAAGGTTTGCGCTGAATTCGGCAGGGCTGGGGAGTGCATCATTCAAGGGAAAAAAGGAATCTGAAGAAGTCATAGAATCTGAAGATGAAGAAAGTCTGGAGGAGAAATCGCCCGTTGTGGAGCGAAAGAAATCTTTTTTCCGCTCCGAAGCACCTACCTGGAATTTAACTTTTGGGTATGCTTTAAACGCGCGTAAAGTCCGAAATTCCATTATGCTCAACGAAAGTTTTGCAATTGAAGATTCCATT
The DNA here is from genome assembly GCA_020201045.1 of Flavobacteriales bacterium. Lineage (GTDB taxonomy): Bacteria > Bacteroidota > Bacteroidia > Flavobacteriales_D > Cryomorphaceae > JAIVHP01. Next base: position 845 of record JAIVHP010000172.1, on the reverse strand, counting down.
GACGTTACGCAGAGTATACAGTTCAATGGAGATATTAAGTTGCTCGGGCGCCTGCGGATTTCAGTAAACTCGGGGTATGACTTTGTGCGCGACGAGTTCACACCGACAACCGTAATGCTCAATCTCGACCTGAATTGTTGGGAGTTCAATGCGCGAATTGTACCTTTTGGCCAGCGAAGGAGCTATAATTTATCAATCAATATCAAATCTTCCATGCTGCGCGATTTAAAGCTCGAACGCAATAGAAATATCAGCAGTGAAGAAAACTTCTTTTTATGAAAAACTTGTTTATCCCAGTTGTTTACGGCTCTTATCGCGAAACGCGTCAGGGAATTAAAGCGGCGAGATTTGCTGTAAGCGAACTCGAAGCTATTTGCAATACTAAACTCATTGATGCCAAAGAATTGGGGTTTGAATTGCTCGATAAGCGCCTGGGCGATTACGATTCTGGACAAGCGCCGGAATTTATGCGCCAAACATCCGAAGATTTTAACCGCGCCGATGCCATTGTTTGGGTTACCGGTGAGTACAACCACGGTTTTGTGCCCGGATTAAAAAACCTGATGGATCATTTTCACAAGGAGTTTGCCTATAAACCATCGGGCATTGTTTCGTACTCGGCGGGTAGCTTTGCGGGTGCCCGCGCCGCAGATCACTTGCGGGTGGTTCTCGCTCAGCTGGCCATGCCGCCAACAGCGCGTGTAATGACTGTATCTTCAGTAGGTTCTTCTTTTCAGGATGACGGAACCCCACTCGACGAGAAATTGAAACCCCGGTTCGAAAAATTTTGTTCGGAATTAATTTGGTACGCCGAAGCGCTGAAGCCCGCGCGTGAGAAAGGCACT
>JAIVHP010000171.1 GCA_020201045.1 Flavobacteriales bacterium | reverse complement strand
GCCCGAGCTGGGCGAAGACACCGTGGCCGAAACCAGTATGGAAGATCTGGCCAACGACCTTTTCGAACACCAAATAAACTTCCAGTCTTTCGCTGATCAGGTTTCGGAATTGCTCGGAAAGCGAAACGAAAAGTTCATTGAGCGAATCGAATTTAAATCTTCGGCAGAACTCCTGAAAAAAATGGACTCCTACCTGCTTTACCTCGAGAACAACGCTTTTAAGCCCACCGATCTGATGATTAATCGCAAGCCGGTGCCAGCGTGGTTTATCGATGAAAAGTTTAAGCAGTACAGCCGTCTTCCTATCCTGAAACGCTTTAACGAAGTTGTTCGCGAGATTGTAAACAACGTAGAAGTTTACTACCGATACGAGATAAAAGGCAAGGAGCGCACCGATTTGCACACCCAGGTGCGGAAGATGTTTCCATCTACGAACCTACGCATGTTGTACAAGGATTTTTACAGGTGGCTTGAGCGCGAAGACCTGCTAAAATTGCGCAAAGGCTCCACCTACGAATACAGCGACGTGTACCCCCTGCTCTACCTTAAAATTAAGCTCGAAGGCATCGGCGCTTTCCACAAGGTAAAACACCTGGTTGTAGATGAAATGCAAGATTACACCGCTGTTCAATACCGCGTTTTGGCGCGGTTGTTTCCATGCAAAAAAACCGTTTTGGGCGACATCAATCAATCGGTAAATCCGTTCAGCTCTTCGAATTTGGAAACCATTCAATCTGTTTTGCCCGATGCAACGTGCATGACGATGCTAAAGAGTTACCGATCGACCTATGAAATTACCGAATTCACAAAAAAAATCAGTGGCAATTCTGATGTAGAAGCGCTGGAGCGACACGGTTCCGAACCGGTAATTTCGAGCTTTAAAAACGAAGAAGGTGAGTTGGAAGGCATTCAGCAACTTATCGATGCGTTTAAATCTGGCGACAAGAACGCTCTGGGCATTATTTGCAAAACCCAGGATCAGGCCGACCACCTTTACGGCGTGCTGTCAAAAAACGACGCCACCATCCATCTATTAAACGCATCTAGTGTGGCATTTGGCAGTGGCATTGTAATCACTACGGCTTATCTCGCCAAGGGACTCGAATTCGATTGGGTAATTGCGCCATTCGTTTCGGGTAAGAATTACGCAACCCTCCCCGACCGGCAGATGCTCTACGTAGCGTGTACCCGAGCCATGCACAAACTCGACTTAACGTATACCGGCAAGCCGTCTAAATTTTTATCGTAATTCTATTGTAAATTGCCTGTTCTCAGGTATTTTAGTTCGATGCAGGGTGAGCGCGAATTTTAAGGAGCTCATTTACCGTAAAAGTCAGGCTCTATTGTATTGACAGACTCTATCTAGCGTTTGTCATTAGAGTAAAGATGCTGAGTCAGAAAGTTCAATAGCAAGCCTGCCTGCTGCAGGCAGGGCGCACGTATTTTTGGAACTAGCGAAGCGATCTCACAACCGAAGAACGTAAACCAAGCCTTTAGGCAGGGAGCCCCGATACGGATCGGGGTGACTGCCTATCCGCCAATGCGGGTTTACAAAAAAGTAAACCGCCGATATTGGACTTTCTGGACAGACACTAGCTCAGCGAGGTACGAGCAATTTCATGAGCACCGCTGAAAACATGCTCATGCGAATAACGCGCAGTGATGGAGGTTACCGAATTTATAAAACGCAGACAGGCCGATTTTTACAGACAAGCCAGCTGTAATTCGAGCGCTAGCGACCTGAATGTGAAAAGAGATCGACCCTTCGGGAAACTGATCTCCAGAGAAGAACCGCCAACCTTACTGAACATAAAAAATACAGTCTGCATATCGAAACAGCATCGAGGTGATGTTTTTTTGGCAGTATTCAGATACAAATGCCTTCTGACCGCTTGTATTCGGGTCGCGTCTCATTTTCACTGTAATCCGTATTTATTAGAACAGCAGTATGCTGCCACACCTAGAATTTAACGACTTGCTTGAGTCCCTGAACCAACCCAAATGAAGCCAACCCCGCAACAAGAATAAGCGCCCAGTACCGCAGGCTCATCTCTTGAAGAGAAAGAATATCAGCGAGCCCCGGAATAAAATATGCGGCTGCCAAAGTCGCGGCGCACAGTGTCAGTGCCATCCAAACATACTTGTTTGCCGTTACCTGATTTTTGAAGAAATTCTCATCGTAATCGCGCATGTTAAATACGTTGAGAAGTTGGGCAATGGACAGTGTAAAGAAGGCCACATTATTGCAGACTGATATGTCTGCTCCCCAGTTATAAAAGGCGTAAAAGTAGGCTCCGGAAGCGCTAGCGGCAATCATCAGGCCGTACAGTCCCATTACCATCCATCCCTTTTTGGTAATTATCGGTTCTTCGGGATCTTTGGGTGGGGCGGACATCACTCCATCTCTACCGCGGCCCACACCCAGCGCCAGAGCGGGAAACACATCGAGGAGAATATTGAGGAAGAGAAGTTGCAAGGGCAGTAAAGGCAACTCGTAAAGCAACAGCATAACAGCGGCAATTACCACGATCTCGCTGAAGTGGTAAGAAAGTTGGTAAATCACGAACCGGCGAATGTTTCCGAAAATGATTCGCCCCTCGCGAATGGCTTCTACAATGGATGGGAAGGAATCGTCTTTCAGAACCATATCGGCTACTTCTTTTGCCACCTGGGTTCCGCGTTTTCCCATAGCTATTCCAATATCGGCCTTTTTGAGCGCCGGGGCATCGTTTACTCCGTCGCCGGTCATACCCACGATCATACCGCTTTTTTGGTAAGCTTCCACTATTTTGAGTTTCTGCGCCGGATCTACCCGCGCGAAAACCTCCGCCTCGGACAATTCAGATGGGTTGACATCATCCTGGAGATCGCTTCCTTTCAATGTTTTATTTTCCCCATTGTCGAAGATGTGTACACTTCGGGCCACATTTTTTGCCGTTCCGGGATGATCTCCCGTAACCATCACAACGTCGATACCCGCTTTGTGACAAACATCTATGGCATCGACTACCTCTTCTCGGGCAGGATCCAGAAAACCAACCAAACCAATGAGCACCATGTCTTTCATAAACTCACCTTCTTCGGTTCCGTCGGGCTCGTTGTCGGTTTTTCGATAGGCAAATGCCAGGACCCGCAATCCGTCGTTGGCCAATTCATCGTCTCGCTGCTTCCACTGCTTCACATCTTCTTCCGAGAGGTCTTTTTCGCCATCGGAGGTCAATACCTGGTTGCAGATTTCCAACATTGCCGAAGCGGCTCCCTTCCCCGCCATG
>JAIVHP010000170.1:3311-4750 GCA_020201045.1 Flavobacteriales bacterium | reverse complement strand
CTTCTTCACCGGTCATTCCAATACCGTTGTCGCGGACGATGATTTGCTTGTTCTTCTCGTCGAGAATCACCTCCACTTTCAGGTTCTCGGTATTCGCTTTGATTTCGCCCAGCGATTCAAGTGTTTTGAGTTTCTGGGTGGCATCAACCGCGTTTGATATCAACTCTCGAAGAAAAATCTCGTGGTCGGAGTAGAGAAATTTCTTGATGATGGGAAAAATATTTTCGGATTGTACGTTTATACTTCCTTTTTGCATGGTTTATTCTTTTTTAGACAATTCCCCTTGCTCAATTCGTATGCCATTGGCCTATAACTGACATTCTGGCTGTGAAGTGATGGAAATCGCTAATTTTTTGACAGTTTTGTTTGAATCGTAGCTGTAATAACGTTCATTTATACGATATATGAAGTGCATAAAAACGTTGAAAGGACATAGTTCTGGGATTTACAAACTCATGGCCGAAGGAGACTTACTTTACTCTGCTTCGGGCGATGGTATGGTGGCATCGTGGGACCTTCAAACCCTGGAGCAAGCCCCATTTTCAATTAAAGTAGGCCAGCCGGTTTTTTCGCTTTGCACCGCTGGATCCCACTTGCTTATCGGCCAGCAGTCGGGAGGGATACACGTTATAGACCGAGATAGTAAACGGGAAGTAAGGCATTTGAAATTTCACGAAAAAGGAGTTTTTGAAATTCTATACAACCCCAATCTCAATCACTTTTACAGCTTGGGTGGGGGAGGAAGCCTTGCGGTAATAGATGGATCAGATTTCAGGCTGTTGATGCAGATTCCCGTATCGGGGCAGAAACTGCGCCGGATCTTGCCTACGCCAAACTTCGAGCGGATTTTTGTGTCTGGCAGCGATGGGAGCATAACTTGTTTTGAAACGGATTACATGAACGAATTGTATTCGGCATCGGCGCACGAAGGGGGCACCTATTCTATGGCCTGGCTGCCCGATGGCAAAATGATCTCGGGTGGGCGGGACGCACATCTTCGGATATGGGAAGTTCAAAACGACGGACTTAAAGCCGCTGATAAAATTCCAGCGCACAATTATGCCATCTACGACATCGTGACCATGGGCGACAATCGCTTTGCATCTGCTAGCAGAGACCGCAGCGTAAAGGTCTGGGATTACAGTGACCTGGCTAACCCAATAAGGCTTTCAGATGATCGACTAACCGCGCATACCCATTCTGCAAACGCGCTGCTGTGGCACAAAGGACGTTTGTTTTCTGCCGGTGACGACCGGGTGATTCGCGTATGGGCGTAAAGTTAGCCAACGGCTTAAACTCTAACTAAGTTACCCTATGAGCGCCGCTCCTATCATCTATTTTGATAACTGTTTATCTGGATAGCCATACGCAAAAAAATAGCGCTGAGAACGGTGAGAAAATGGACAAGCAGGGCGTGTTTTGCCGAGAACACAGAGGCG
>JAIVHP010000170.1:0-3284 GCA_020201045.1 Flavobacteriales bacterium | reverse complement strand
AGCACCGATGCTTGTGCTCCGCCAAAGGGCAGTGGGGACTGAGATCCCCGAAATGAGTTCGGGATTTCGAAAAATGCTCTTAGCTCAACATCAGTAAGTTAGCGATTTTGTTATATGATAGTTTCATAATGGTTAGCCCGATCCGTCAGTCAACGGATCAAGCTTTAGCTGAGCTTCATAATCGTAAGCCCACTCCGTAGTTTGGGTTCGATATACGTACTTTTTGGGGGCATTACTTCTCCAGCGTCGGCTACGCTAAACAGATCTTCGTTGCTCGTGGGGTGAAGGGTAAAAGCGGCGCTCAGGGTTCCTTCATCGATCTGTTTTTCAAAGGGGCCAATGGGTTCTATACCCGGCACAAATCTAATCCGCGGATCGGTTTTCTGATCGGCTATTCCGAGAATGGGTTCCAGAACATAGTCTGCCAGGATTACCGCGTCTAGATGATCGGAAACTTTCGGTGAATCAACTTCCCGCCTCAACTTCAATTCGTACCAGCCGGTAGGGAGCCGCATGCCAAATACGCGCTGTTTATCGGGAAGCACACGCCCAAATACCTTCTTCACTTCAAAATGCTTTTTCAACTTATTGAGCAAAGCATCTTCATCTATTCCTTCTTTAAATTTCAGTAATCGGTGAAAAGGTTCTATTCCCAGGGTGGTGTCGGGAATCATAAAAGCCAGGGCGTAATTGCAAATGCTCTCGGGTTTCCAATCCGGGCGCTCGCGCCTTATTTCTCCGAGGTGGGCAGAGCTCGCCATCCGGTGATGTCCATCTGCGATATAGAGGCAGTCGAGCTCTTCGAATGCGCTTTGAATGGCTGAAATTTCCTTCGGGTCAGATATCATCCAAAGCTGATGGCGCACTTCGTCGGTGGTGGTGAAATCGTATTCCGGGCGCTCCGAAACAATTGCGTCGATCTTATCGGAGATATCCATCTTTTTTGCGGAGTATGTGAGTAGCACCGGCTCGGCGTTAAAATCGCAGGTATCGAGGTAATCGGTAAAAAGCCCTACTCGTTTGGTAATGGTGTGCTCGTGAACTTTGATGTGCCCTTTTTCATACTCATCAACATGGACCCCGGCTACTATCCCGGTATATGTGTGACCCTGATTTATCTGCCGGTAAGCGTAGAGCGAGTCGGTGGGGTCTTGCACAATGTACCCCAGTTCTTCAAATTCCCTAAATCGCTCCTTTACTTTTAAAAACCGCTCTTTGGTGTTGGGGCTTGTTTTTTCTCCTCTACCAAACTCGGGATTGATGATGTGAATGAAAGAGTAGGGATTGTCGCGGAGCTTTCTCCTTAGCCTGTTTGGCTTATAGGTTACATAAGACCGCGAAGCCACGAGGTGTGCTTTGTCTCTAGGAGGCCGCACAGCCTTAAAGGGAATAATTTTGGCCATGTATTCAATAGGTTGGTGGCCGCGAAAATACTTTTTTCATCCCGTATGCCAAGGCGACATATACAGAAAAAAAAACGCCACCGCTTGGGGCGGTGGCGCTTATATTTATAGGATGGGATGACTTACTTCTTGTCGTCCTTTTCTCCTTTTTCCATTTCATCCTTAAGGTCAGAAAGTACATTCAGGTCGCCCAGGGTTGTTTTTTCCTGCTTGCTCTGCATGTTTTTTACAGCTTTAGAAGCTGCTTTAGATTCTGCTTTGCGCTCATTGCCTTCTTTGATTTTTGCGTCTTTCGGGCTTTCTTCAAAGGTGCGTGTGTGCGAAACCATGATTCTTCGACTGTTTTTGTTGAATTCTAAAACAACAAAGTCGAGTCGCTCTTCCACTTTTGCGTTTGTGCCATCGGCTTTGCGCAAGTGTTTCGCAGGAGCTACAGCTTCTACACCGTAAGGCATTCCAATTACAGCAGTGTTGTTTTCGATCGCCGTAACCGTTCCTTCGTGTGTTGAACCTTCCACAAATACGGTCTCGAATACATCCCATGGATTCTCTTCGAGTTGTTTGTGTCCGAGACTCAACCTGCGGTTTTCTTCGTCTACTTCCAGTACAACTACTTCCAATTCTTCGCCTACCGAGCAGAACTCAGATGGGTGCTTGATTTTCTTAGACCAGCTCAAATCTGAAATGTGAACCAATCCATCTACACCTTCTTCCAACTCTACAAATACACCGAAGTTGGTGAAGTTTCGCACTGTTGATTTGTGCTTGCTTCCCACGGGGTATTTCTCTGCGATTGCCGCCCATGGGTCTGGCATTAGCTGCTTGATACCCAATGACATTTTGCGGTCTTCGCGGTCTAGCGTAAGCACTACGGCTTCTACTTCATCTCCTACATTTAGGAAATCCTGCGCGCTTCTAAGGTGTTGCGACCATGACATTTCACTTACGTGAACGAGTCCTTCCACTCCGGGGGCGATTTCTACAAAGGCTCCGTAATCGGCTAAGACCACAACTTTTCCTTTGATTTTGCTGCCTACCTGGATGTCGTCGCTTAACGTATCCCATGGGTGCTCGCTAAGTTGCTTAAGACCAAGTGCAATACGTTTTTTGTCGTCGTCAAAATCGAGTATAACCACGTTGAGTTTCTGATCGAGATCAACCACTTCTTCAGGGTGGTTAATTCTACCCCAGCTCAAGTCGGTAATGTGAATCAAACCATCTACTCCACCAAGGTCTATAAATACCCCGTAAGAAGTCACGTTCTTCACAGTACCTTCCAATACCTGACCTTTTTCGAGGTCGCCAATAATTTGTTTCTTCTGCTCTTCGAGTTCTGCTTCGATGAGAGCTTTGTGGGAAACAACAACGTTTTTGAATTCGTGGTTGATTTTCACAACCTTAAATTCCATGTTTTTACCCACGTACATATCGTAGTCGCGGATGGGTTTCACATCGATTTGCGACCCGGGAAGGAATGCTTCCAATCCAAATACGTCTGCGATAAGTCCACCCTTGGTGCGGCACTTAATGTGGCCGGTAATGATTTCGTCTTTTTCAAGCGCGTCGTTCACTTTTTTCCAGGCCTGGTGCATACGCGCTGTTTTGTGCGAAATGCGGAGTTGACCGTCTTTATCTTCAAGGCTTTCAACAAAAACGTCTACTTTATCGCCTTTCTCCAGGTCGTCTTTGTATCTAAATTCAGAAGCGGTAACAATCCCTTCAGATTTGTAGTTGATGTTAACGACTACTTCCTTTCTGGAAACACTTACAACGGTACCTTTTATTACCTCGCCTTCCTGAACGGCATTCAGCGTTTCGCTGTACACTTCGTCCAGTTCGTTGCGCTCTTGTTTCGAGTAAAGGTCTTTGGTGTCTTCTTCC
>JAIVHP010000400.1 GCA_020201045.1 Flavobacteriales bacterium | reverse complement strand
ACGTATATTGATTTTCTGGGTGCCGAGCACCACCTTGGAATAAAGGTGCTCTGCATTACCAAGATGATAAAGCGCGGCAAGAAGCTTTTTTACCGAAGCGATTCAGGCGAAGAAATTCCCATTTACCGAATCTACAACCGCGTTATTTTCGATGAGCTGGACCAGCGCCCCGATCTCAAACGCGAATTTTATTTTAAAGATGAAGTAGATGTAGAGTGGGTGGGTCACCCCAATTGGTTTTTCCGAATTTCAAAATACACCATGCCGCTTTTTGAGAGCCGGTATGTGCCGCAATGTCATTACCTGAGCGACCTGGACGAGTATCCGAAAGACCTGGAAAATTACGTTTTAAAGCCGCTGTATAGCTTTGCAGGTTCGGGGGTGAAGCTCAGCATTACAGAGAAGGATTTAGACGAAATTACCGAGCGCGAAAATTTTATTCTCCAGCGCAAGGTAAACTACGAGCCCATTATCGATACCCCTTCCGGGAAGGCGAAAATGGAAATTCGCATGCTGATGTTGTGGGAGCAGGGAAAGTCTGAAGTTCAAATCGTAAACAACCTCGTGCGCATCAGCAAAGGCGAAATGATTGGCGTGCGCTACAACAAAGATAAAGACTGGGTCGGGGCAAGTGTGGCGTTCTTTCCCGAAACCTGAGCCGGGTCCTGGCGAGTTTAAACGCACACCTTTGGCTTAATTTAGTGACTGGATTTAGATGTGATAGCCTGTCTTGAAAACATCCTGACGCAAGCGTTTAGTTGATGTGCCAGTTCTCGTAAAGATTTTAGTTCTAAAATTGATACTCAGGTTTAGAAACGCCAATTGTCATAAAACCCTGTTGTCAGGTCGAGTGCCCCAAAAGGCATAGAGATTCAAGCTGAGCGAAGTGAAGCTAAGAAGCTCTTAGCCGTTGGGGTGTACTTGTCCGCCGCAGGAGGATCGAGACCCGTTGAAGGTGATCGTCTCTGAAGCATCTCGATACACCCTTCTCAACTGGGAAAAACTGCACTTCATTATCGCTCCGCTCCATTCAGTGTGTTTTTCCAGGTCTCGAAGGGCACTGGATGTGACAGATATCGTAAAAATTGAAATTCTGAAATTGCTTGTCAGGTCGAGTTTTTTTAGCTCACCGAAAGCGAAAAAAATGAAAAGCCGGAAGCCGATAGCCGGAAGCCGACAGCCTGAAGCCCAAAGCCCAATACAACTTGACCGCCAAAGGAATGAAGCCAGAAGCCAGAAGCCGGAAGCCTGAAGCCTCAAGCCCGAAGCTTGAAGCCTAAAGCCGTAAGCCTAAAGCCTAAAGCCGGAAGCCTAAACCCTAAACCCTAAAGCCTAAAGCCTAAAGCCAGCAGCTGAAAGCCGGAAGCCTGAAGCCGGTAGCTGAAAGCCGGAAGCCTGAAGCCTCAAGCCCGAAGCCTAAAGCCTGAAGCTTGAAGCCTAAAGCCTGAAAGCCTGAAGCCCAATACAACTTCACTACCAAAGGAAAATCGAGATCCGTTGGAATCGTAACGCCAATATTGAACTTTCTCCCCAGCCTCTAAATGGCCGTGTCGGGAGCTGGCGCACTAGCGTGATAGCTTTCGCGAATGCGCTCCGTGTATTTCGAGAGCAATGCCAGCACCCTTTCGCGTTTTTTAGACTGTACGATGAGTCCGATATGCCAGGGTTTTTCCATTCGCCAAACCAATTCGCGGTCGTTGAACTCCGAAGTATCCGGGTGTTCGAAACGACTAAGCGAAACGACTATTCCGGCTTGATGGCCTTTGTCTTTTGGAACCGTGTACGGCTCGTCGTTTACCATAGCCGTTTCCAGTCGCGCCCACTCGGCCCAGAGATTTACCCCTGATGCGTACTCCACCATGGCTGCCGGGTTTCCGGAAGGCAGGGTGTGCGATCGAAAAATGCCGCCCCCGTGGGCCACGTCAAAAGGCGTATCGATGTATTCGCTAACGCGCGAAAAAACCACTTCAGACTTATACGTAAGTGCATCGGTGTGGTAAACCTGACCGGGAGAGAATTTCTCGAGCAAAAACCTATGGCGTTCATCGCCGAGTTCTTCTAGTTTTTCCCAGAGCTCGCTGGCTTTGTAAATTTTTTTGATCCCCGCAGCCGAAGCTTCAGAACGGGGTTTTATCATCCACGGTGGAGAAACCCTTTCGGCGTAAGCCCGGATCTCAGCATCGTTAAAAAGCGGTGTAAACTCGGGTACGGGAATGCCTTCCAGCTTTGCCTTTACCCGCATGGCGAGCTTATCGCGAAAGTACCGGCTGGTAGTGTTTCCCATACCGGGAATGCGGAATTGCTCGCGCAGGGCGGCTACTTTTTCCACGTCAAAATCGTCGAGCGCCACAAATCTATCAAAATGCATCCCGCGCATTTTATAGGCCACCGCGCTGATAAGGTGATCCATATTCCACTGCCCCGATTCATCTTCGCGCATGTAAAACACCTCGTCGATGTGGTCGAGCGGCCATTTTTCGTCCCTGAGCTTTTCGGAAGTTATCAGGTAAACTTGATTACCCGCTTCTTTACAGGCTTTGAGAAAGGCTTCACCCTTAAAGTAGGATGAGATGCAGAGAAAGGACTTCATGGCAGTTTTTTTCGATCGGTGTGAATATCAGAATTTCTCTATTGTTTTGCGCATAAAGTCGGCAAATAATTGCACCCCGTAGCCGGTACCCGACTTCGTTTTAGCGAAAGGGCTGTCTTTAAATGACATTCCCGGCATATCGATGTGCGCCCAGGACGGGTGATTGTCGGCGAAGACTTCCAGAAATTTTGCCGCCGCGATAGAGCCGGCCAGGGGTTTTAGGGGCAGGTTGCTTACATCGGCCACATCGCTGTGAATATAAGAATCGTAGTCTTTCCAAAGCGGAAGCGGCCAGAGTTTATCGCCGGTGTTCATTCCGCTTTCCACAAGGGTTTTAGACAGGTTTTCGTCGGTGGTAAACAGCGCTGCGGCTTCGTAGCCCAGGGTTCTAACCGAGCTTCCCGTAAGGGTAGCCATATCTATTATGGTATCGGGATTTTCGTTTTTCCGCACCCACGCCAGGGCATCGGCCAGAGCCAACCGGCCTTCGGCATCGGTATCGATAATTTCGATGGTTTTCCCGCTGTAGGAATGTAGAATATCTCCGGGTACAAAAGCGTTTTTGTCTACGCTGTTTTCGGCGCTTGGCACAACGGCCACCAGATTTATTGGGAGCTTAAGCCGTGCCGCGAGTTCAATAGATGCCAGTACCGCCGCACCACCTGCCATATCGCATTTCATGTAGTGCATATTGGTCGATGGCTTGATGGATAGTCCGCCGGTATCGAAGGTGATTCCCTTTCCCAGCAGCGCCAGGTGCGTTTTATCTGCGTTTGGTGCGCCGTGGTATCGGCAGATAATAAACACCGGTGGGTTTTCGCTTCCCTTGCCCACGGCGTGCAGCGCGCCCATGTTCTCGTTTTGGATTTTTTCGCAGTCCCAAACCTCGCAGGAATACCCGTATTTTTCTGCCGAACGCATGGCTTCTTCTCCCAGGTATTCCGGGGTTTTTACGTGGCGCGGCAAATCTACCAGCCGCATGGCTTTGAGCTGCGATTCGGCTTCCACCTTCGCGATTTCAATTTGGTGCTCCGCATCTTCAATTCCCATTACCGCGAGCGCGGGCTCCGACTTTTCTACGCGATCTGTTTTTGAAAATCCCAAATCGTAATCGGCCATAAACAGTCCCCTGAGAAAGGGCGTAGTGTTTTTTACCCCCTTCAGGTCAATCGCCGCATCGCTTCCCCAAAATTTGGATGTTTTGTATCCCAACAGCCTTCCGGCGTCGGCAAGTTCGGCGGCGTTTTTAGAATCGTCGAAGTAGAAGTGAAGCTCGCGTTTGGCGTCGTTCTCACTGATTATCCATTCGCCTTCGCCAAGCGAATATTGATTTTTTTGTTGAGATGAATCGGAAACGGGAATAAGGGTAAGCCCCGAAGGACGGTCGGTTTTTGCAACGGTAATTTTCATGCCGCAAAGATAGGGCAATTGCCGCGAAGAAAATTAAAAATACAGGCCCTTAATCACTAGAAATACAGCCAGTTTACCGCGTGTGGGAATTCCGCTCGCCAGAAGCGTTCGCTGTGTTCCCCGTCCGGATTTATCGATAGCTTAAGCTCGATATTTTGGTGTTTTTTCGCGCGGTTGAGCAAGGTTTTTTCAAACCGAAGCACGTTGGGCATGTGGTTGGCGCTTTCCCTTCCGCCCGCGTAGATGTAGAATTTGGTTTTCAGTTCGGGGCGGTAATTCTCCGCTTGCTGAAAGATTCTGGGCGCAATCCACAAACTCGGAGAAAATACCATACATTTTCCAAAAGTATCCTGGTGGTTTAATCCGGCAAATAAACTGATCAGCCCGCCCATCGAACTTCCGCCAATTCCCATGTATTCGCGACCTTTTTTGGTGCGGTACTTTTTGTGGACGTAGGGGATTAGGGTATCTTCAACAAACTTCAGGTATAATTCGCCTTCGCCTTTTCCGTATTTCGGATTAAAGTAGGGGAGGTATTCGGTAATGCGATCGTCTCCGCCGTGGTCTATCGCTATTACGATAATATCGGCATGGCCCTGCTCTGCGAGTTTTTCGAGTTCCTGATCAATAGCCCAATTACCAAAAGGCGCCGCCTCGTCGAATAGGTTTTGGCCGTCTTTCAGGATAAGTACCGGGTATTCCTTTTCCGATTGGTGATAATCAAAAGGAAGCAGAGCCGAAATACGCCGCTTTCTTCCCAATTGGGGAATTTCGTACTCATCTTCAATAATTTCTATTACAGGGGTATAGCTCGATTTCACTTCCACAGATACTTCTTTAGCGCAGCGAATTTAGCTTAATGTTCGTCGAAAGGCAACGCAGCGGCTCGCTTTATTCTTAACATTCGCTTAGTGGAATCATCACATTGCGTTTTCATACAGACTGGATTCCTATCTTGGAATACCCTACTTTTGCGCCGGTTAATTCAACTTCATAGGTTTAAATGGGGGAAAACGATCGGAGCTATGCGGTCGTTTTCCTTTTTTTATGGCTATTTGTTTAGCCGAATTGGGTCACCTAGTTAGATAGTAAGTTTTAAATAATCAGCGCTTTCAGGAAAGTAGTGTTTTTTCATTGACGTAAATCTACTC
>JAIVHP010000169.1 GCA_020201045.1 Flavobacteriales bacterium | reverse complement strand
TTTCGCACGTTCAGGTCAATAAAAAGGGTAGACCGGTATCCAAAATTTGCAAGGGCGTATAAGCTGTTGATTCGCTTTCTAAAAGCTTCACTTCTTCCGAAAAGGGGCGCCCGCGAATTTGCCAGTGTGTAAACCCCGGGAACGGCCAATTGAGCGGCTTCAGCAAAAGCGTAATTCATTTTTTGGTCCATTCGGTTTGCTCCGGCTGAAACCTCGTATTTCCAATTTTCATCCAACCGGTTTTTATAGGTCAGTAAAACATCTTTATTGATTTCCAAAAAGTTTAGATCATCTCTGCGAAAAGACCCAAAAGGCTTTGAAATGGTGCTAAAAGCTCTTCTAAACTCTCTTTGATCGGCATAGGTGTCCACACCGCTTCGCAATCTCAGGCTCAGATTTTGAGTGAAGCCATAATTTGCAGAGATATTTCCGAATACCCGCTTCTTATCAAAGCTGTTGGTGTTTTCGAACAGGGTAAGATAGGGATTGGTCACCCACAAATAATTCTGATTAAATTGCTGCTCATCTTCTCTGCCGGCCTGCCAGTAATTACGCAGAGATTGCATGTTAACTTGCCTTCCTGTCCAATTAAAGCCATACATTACATTCTCAAAACCATAGCCCAAATTGGGCCGGTTTTCACTGCGAGAGTTGATGAAATTACCGTATGCATGTACCGTAAGCTTATTACCAAATTTGCGGTCAAAGCCGAATGCAACTCCATCACGCTCTAAGTTGGTATTTGGCAGAATTCCGTCGTTTCTCAAATTGCTGTACGAAAGCCGAAGGTTGCCTGCTTCAGTTGCTGAATGGATGGCCACGTTGTGCTGAGAAGTGACGCCTGTTTCAAAAAAGTTCCGGATGTTGTTTGGCCTGGCAAGCCATGGGGTCGGAGAAATATCGGTTAAATTCCCGTCGGCCATGGTTCTTGCAGCTACGTCTCCGCCGCGCACAATCGTTCCATCTGCCGCTATAGAAGGACCGTCAAATTGTCTGATCAGCCTACCGTCCATAAGCGGCCCGAAACTGCTTATTCCCCCATCGTTCACACCACCCCCTGCGCCGTCTGCAAATTCGTATTGACCGTTTGAACCTCCGCCGTAAACATTTTGATAATCAGGAAGGGTAAGCAGTCCTTCAAAAGTAAGCGAACTGCTGGTTGTAACTCCAATACCCGATTTTTTGGCACCCCGCTTGGTATTGATGACCACTACACCGTTAGCGGCCCTGCTGCCATATAAGGCTGCTGAACCCGGACCTTTTAGCACGGTCATTGAAGCAATGTCGTCGGGATTTATTTCGGCAATTCCGTTTCCGTAATCTACTTCCTGAATGCCGGGGCCGTTGTTAAAAAGATCGCTGCTTATCATTTCATTGCTGATGGGCACACCATCTAATACAAACAGCGGTTGATTGCTTCCGCTCAGTGAATTCTCACCGCGAATGATAATCCGCGAAGAAGAACCGACTCCCGACGAGCCATTCGTAATTTGTACACCTGCAACTTGCCCCGCAAGGCTGTTTACCACATTGGTCAGGGGTACATCTGTGAGTTGCCTCGGTTCAATGGTTTCTATTGACGACGTCATGGTCTGCGATTCTCGCTCTATTCCAAGGGCTGTAATAACGGCTTCGCCGAGTTCAATTGCCGTGGTTTTGAATTCAATTCTTTCGGGAAGAATACCTTCGCTTACCGCTATCTCAACCGGCTCAAATCCGATGAAAGAAATTCTTAATTCAAAATTTTCAGCATTCGTCTCAATGATAAATTCACCATTTGAATCTGTGACGGCGTAGTTTTGGGTCCCAACTTCCTGAACCGTTGCGCCCGGAACGGGCAAGTTTTCCTGATCTACAACCGTTGAACGGTAGGTGTTTAACTGAGCCAAGGCCCTTGCCGAAAAAAGTAAAAACAAACACAGGATACCAAGTTTTATTTTTAAGATGTATGTCATGGTATTGGGCATTATGCGGCAAGTATTTCGCGAGCGTTTTCAAGGAGTTCGATGCGTTTTTCTAAATTGATATCCAGTGGCAACTGTGCCAATCCGATCAGCCGGCGAATGACCTCTACCGCTGCAAACTTTTCGCAGAGCTCCTTTTCCAACGGGGCGTGTTTCATGTACATCTCTACCCATTGTTTTTGAATCGCATGTGTTTGGTCTGCCATTTTAAGGTGCGCCAGTGTTACGCCTGTTTCGAATTCTGCAGGCCCGAAAAAACAAAACTCGGGATCGATGATTCGAATCCCTCCCTTGGTATTCAGCCAACTTCCCGGAAAAAAATCACCGTGCAGCAGGTGGTCGCCATCCCGGAGATATATCTCGCCGAGTTCCTTGATCGATGTCGATATTTTTGAATCGGTTTTAACATCCATGGAAGCATCGCTCAATCCGGGTAGTACGCTATCCAAATCAAATCCATTCTCTTTTTGATAGGGCAGTATGAAAATGTGCTGGTGATTTAGCTTCCGCATGGCTGTGTTTCGAATGCGGTTGGGCGATGTTTCTCTGTGAAAGTTTAAATGAAGGGTGGACAAAAAATTCGCCAGTTCTTTAATTTCTTTTGTCGCAATTTGCTCTCCCTCGCGGTAAAGGCTTGAGTAATCTGATTCATCTCCTAAATCTTCCAATAGCAATACGTGGTTTTTTCTGTCCACCCCAAGCAATTTGGGCATTTTTTGGCGCAGGCTCCGGCAAGTGGCAATCAATTCGTAAAATTCAGCTTCCCGCAAAGCCCGGTCAGTCGGAGCTGGCACAGCCGGGTATTTTTCTATGTGATCCCTGCTTTGTTTTATGATAACTGTGCGCTGGTCAGTGATCAAGCGAAGCGTGAAATTCATGTTCCCATCTCCGGGTATTTCGGTACCGATCAGGGATTCTCCTTCCTGGAGCCAATTCCGGTCAGCCAGAAAACCTTGCAGGAACCCCGTGTCATTTTTTAAAATTATTTTACTCATTTGCTCTTTACTTTAGCAAGGTTTCCAATAGCTTTTCTTCGAAGTTGGAAGAAACATCGCAACAGTATTTCACAGGGTAACCTTTGGTGGTATCGCAAAGCAGGTATTGCTTAAAGACATCCGTTTGATTTTCTGAAACCATATCGTTTGGATGGATTTCCGGATGCGCCTGCAAAGTCTCAGAAACAATGTCTTCGGGCGCGATTAAGTAATGAGAGGCCAGTGCATCAAAAGGATTGAATCCATTTTCACCCTGGGCTACCCACTGCTTCAACCACGGTCGCGAATGTTTGGCCAACCAGCTCAAAGATTGGTCGCCCTGAGCCAAAAGAT
>JAIVHP010000021.1 GCA_020201045.1 Flavobacteriales bacterium | reverse complement strand
CGAAGATAATGTGAAGTCTTTGACCGCAGGCGCTAAAGGGCAGAAAATGATTGTGGTGCACGTTGAAAATAAAGTGAGCTATGAAGCGTGTATTGCGGTTTTGGATGATCTTTTGATGTCGGGTTCAGTGAAATCAAACGCAAAAAACAAGTCTCAAGATGAAGGTATCATTGCGGAACGACAAACTAAAATAAAGATACATCTGGCATTAGAACCTTAATCGCTGTTCGATCTTCTGATTGGTTCGATGAGTGCGCAACCATCTTGTTCAACAAAGTTGGAATACGAACTAAATTTTGCTGAATGAAGATACCAGCACTCCATTTTTATTAACGGGATTTACTATCGGGAAAACCCACATTAATTTGGACCTACATCCAAGGCTTCTGCAGGCAGCGTAAAATAGCGCATTTCGCCCACCGGGGTTATTGCATCCGTATCGCTAAGAACCCATTGGCAAAAGCAGAGATTGACGTTTTGAGATGCGCTGATATACTTCTGTTCCCAGGTGCTGATTTGAAATGAATAGGGCGGCTTTTCTGTTCTTTCTCTGCGGGTGCAACTCAGGGGTTCGTATCGCTTAGCGAACACGTAATGCCCCGCATGGGTAAAATCTACACCGTACGCCTTGCAATAAACTTTAAGACTTAAGTGTGATCTGCTTCTTTTCAACATTGCAAGCCTGCGTTTGGCCGTGCGCTCACTCACAGCGCTCAAAGCCGTGATATCCTTTACTGTCGCAGAAAGTTCAGGTTCCATCAGTATCAAATTGCCGAAACCGCCGGAATGAAAGACCGCGTATTTGTGCTTTTTAAACGCTTAATCAGAATCGTGAAGTATGCAGACCGCTCCCAAACAGCAGCTCAGGCTATGGCCAACTCCCCGACAACTCCTACGAACAGAGAGATATTTATAGGTTAACCCAAGGAAAATGGCTAAACCAATACTCAAAAGCGTACCGATCAGGACGTACTCCGTAAGTTTTCGGTCTTTTGCTTTTGACAAGTCGCCAAATCGAAATACGGATTTTGCGGCAATCAGAAAGCCGATAGCACTCCATTGATTCAGCACGATAAATCCAAAAATAAACAGGCGCTCCAGGATTCCGATGTAAAACCCGGCCTGGGATAAGGATTCTGACGACTGCTCTGCTTCCCATTTCGACATAAGCAGTTGAATCAGCACGGAGCTCACCAGGGTTTGAAGAACCAGAAAGAGCAAGAAAAGCAGCGTGCTATTGGCGAATAAAAAGTTCAAAGAAAAATTAAAGGGAAAATAAACAGCAATCACGGCGAGAATAACGGCCAAATGGGCCAATTGATCAAGGATAAATAAGATTCGGGCATTCACTTTTTTGCTGAGTAGAATCTTTCCGAGGTCAATTAAGTAGTGCGAAAAGGCTATAACGATCACCGCAAACCACTTACTAAAACCGAGCAATAACATCAGGATAACCGCATGAATAAACACATGGAAATATAAATAGGGTGATTTATAGGCGTGCTCAAATTTGTGATTTACCCATTTTCGCGGCTGAAAAACAAAGTCGCCCAAAACATGAGCAAGTAGGAATTTAAGAAGAAGTGAAGTCATTTTCCGGAGTAAATGGATTTGTATTGTTCAATCATCTTCAAAATTTCGTCATAACCAGCCCGGTTTAGCGCCTCGCTTATGCTACTCTGAGATTTGTTTAGCGTAGCCGCTATTTCAGACTGCGATAATTCAGGGTGATCCATGGTTGCTTCCAATACCTTCGATCCTGAAACGGTCCAGTTATCGGCAGTCAATAAGGCCAACTCAACCATGGTGTTCACCATACGGTCCTTTTCCGGGTCATCTGATTTTATGGCGAGGAGTTGCTTTTGTATGAAATCGAAACATGTACCTGAATTTACGTAAGCACTTCCATTTGATTCGGTAACTCGCTCTGCGCAGAAATCTTCGTTTCCGATCCCTATGGCTATGCGTACATCAAAACGGCCCAATGTCTTGATTCCGGATTTTATTCTAAAAGCTATTAGCAATGCATCACTAACGGCTGCTTTGAGTTGAAAGCTATCGCCTCGGTAAATTTCCCAGTCGTACGGATGCTCTCCATGTTTGCCTAATAATTCGCGGAGCTTCTGAGTAATAAGGGCAGAATTTCCTTTTCTTGAATTCACTATGTCGCCGGTTAATACGGCTATTCGATCAACCATAGCGGAAAGATATCGGTTTTATATACGATTTCCAAGAATATCGGCTTTAAGCCCGATATATAACAATATCGGTTCTAAAGGCGATAATTTGGCTACCGAATGAAAAAAATGGTTGACTCCTCTAATACCTTATCCCGATAGCGTCTTCATCCTGGCTTCAACCTATATTTTACCTACCCACACCCTAGATCCAGGCCGGCTTGTTCCAAAAAACTTCAGGGTTGTCCCTCCTTAAGCCCATCTTTATTAACCCCGTAAGACTCTATAGATCTGCACAATATGAAATCGATTCAAGCCACATCATTCAGATCAATCTTGGCTTTCTTCCCTGCTTGTACTATTATATTAACCTGGGTTATTAATCTTCAATGCCTGTGATCCGGACTTGCACCTGAAGATTTACGTATAAAGTTGATAAAGTCCAAAAGACAATGTGTTTACCCGTTTAGTTACCACTCGATTTCACATCCTTATTTTTTACTTTCAAAATGGACAGAAGGTAAAATTTTTGTCATTTTTGACTCCCTTCAGGTGCGGGGTAAAACAAAAATGACAAAAATTTGGGGTTGTAGTACGTGAGCGGATGAGCTCAAAAGACAAGATCATTAAAGCAACAAAATCGTCACTTCAGAGTCTATAATACTTGGTTGTGCCAATTTCCCATTCACTCTGAGCATAATAATCAAACATCCACCCATCACCAGTAGGGTTGCGGAAAAATATCAGACTTGGAATGTGATTATGCTTGCTCCTTCCCTTCGGAACCAAAATCATTCTTATTTCAAAACAGGTTCGCCTTCGCATCAACGTAAATAGAGCAACGCTCGATGACCCGGAAGGCATGTTTTGAGACGTTTCAAATATTGGCACTTTTGAGTGGGCAATCGGGAAGCGGTTGTAAACACCAAAACCGTCCTGGATTATTTGATGAGTTTGGTAAAGGAAGGGATTTGAACGCATTCAACTCCGGTTTGGTGATATCGAATGTTTTAAGGAGCTCCACAGCGCTAAGTAAAAGAAATTGTACGGTTAAAATTTTGGCAGTCTCCTGGAAGGACGATTGTGATCTGGACTTGTCAGTTTACTATACCGGAAAAAATCGGGCGCCGGCAAAAACGTTTGTGGCAACACGTTCGGATTCTTCACTTAGCTCCCGTGGTTTCACGTCTCAGACCTACCCTTTTGTCAGGTAGTCCCAGAGGTAGTCAAAGCTAATTACCACCAACGCAAACAATGCAAAGAAGCTGCCCACTAAGATCAGAATGATCGATCCCATGCCAATTCCTTTGGTGTGTTCGTGAGCGCTTTCGGGATCGTCTTTCGGATAAAACACCGTAATTTCTTTTCCAATTCCTTTGACGAAATTTGTGCCCTCATTCAGCACGACCTTATGGCTCTGGTGAGCCCCTTCTTTTATTTCGATGACAGGGAAATAGATAACCCGCCCGGCGATATCGCCTTCGCGATGGTCGAGGACAATGGCCTTTGCACTAACTCCAGTTTTCGCGCGCTCCTTTTTTTTGCGGTGCATGCGAATACCAAAGAATATGATGACCAACCCGATTATTAGCGCAAAGTACACGATTCCTTCGATTTTGATTAGGAAGTAAATATACGTTTGCGCTTTAGAAATCGGATTATGAACTCACGAGAATTTTGCAGGTGATTGTGCCACGGGTTTTGGTTATTTGGATGAAGCTAAGAAGAAAATGAAATTTTGCTGCGCTCTTTCAGAGCTTTTATCCACACCCCACATAAACACAGACCGGTGGTCTGTGCTGAGTAGCTGCGCTCTTTCAGAGCTCAGTCTATTGGTAAATCAACCTATTGCCACTATAAAACTGAAATTCCCCGGACGGATGCAAGAAAATCTGTCTTATGTCAAATCACCAACCCATCAAGCTCTGAAAGAGCACAGCAACCCCACACCGAAAAAACGGAGCACCACCACAAGGTCATGCAAATAAACTCCCTCCAATATCAAATCACCAATCCAACAAGCTCTGAAAGAGCGCAGCTACACAGTCCTGGGCAACGCCCATGTAAAAATGCGCCCTAAACGTCAAAGCTCTGTAAGAGCGCAGCAAACCCACACTGAAAAACGGGGCACCACCACAAGGTCAATAAACCACCCTAAGGGTGAAACAAGACGCATAAATCACAATGAACCCCATTGTCAAAGAACGGTCAATCAAGCTCTGAAAAAGTGCTGCTAATCAGTCCTCACGAGAATTTTGCAGGTGATTGTGCCACGGGTTTTGGTTATTTGGATGAAGCTAACAAGAAAATGAAATGTTGCTGCGCTCTTTCAGAGCTTTTATCCACACCCCACATAAACACAGACCGGTGGTCTGTGCTGAGTAGCGGCGCTCTTTCAGAGCTCAGTCTATTGGTAAATCAACCTATTGCCACTATAAAAATGAAATTCCCCGGACGGATGCAAGAAAATCTGTCTTATGTCAAATCACCAACCCATCAAGCTCTGAAAGAGCACAGCTACCCCACACCGAAAAACGGACCACCACCGCAAGGTCATGCAAAGAAACTCCCTCCAATGTCAAATCACCAATCCAACAAGCTCTGAAAGAGCGCAGCTACACAGTCCTGGGCAACGCCCAGGTAAAATGCGCCCTAAACGTCAAAGCTCTGTAAGAGCGTAGCAATAAAAAGTCACTTCCAAAAATAGCGTTCGTCGTATTCCACCCCATGTTCTTTAACCAATCCGATGATCTCTTCGCGGTAATTGACACGCGCATGGTGCACCGCTTGATTTCGGATATAACGACTCACCCGTTCCACCGAATCTTCTTCAATGCCAAAGGCCGCATACCCATTCTGCCAGTAAAAGTTTTCTAATGATTCATGCTGCTCCTTCATCCACTTGGATGAACGCTTTTTCAGGGTTTCCAATAGATCTGAAATGGTAATATTTTTGGCAAGTCGACAAAGTACATGAGCGTGATTCAAATACCCGTTGACCGCAATGGCTGCACAGTCTACGCTATTGCATACTCCTGCAATGTAAGCAAACAGCTTTTCGTCGTAGGGATCTTTGATCGTTGGTTGCCAATTTTTAGTACCGAAGATGATGTGCAAATAGACTTTTGAAAGTGATTGTGCCATGGGGTTTGGTTATTTGGATGAAGGTAAGAAGAAAATGAAATTTTGCTGCGCTCTTTCAGAGGAAAATGCCATCCCTCACGGATTAAAAAAATAGTGCAAATTCCCTATTTCCTTCGGTCTCTGGGTCAGGTACATTTGGCTTTATAAAACAATTATTAAGATGAAAAACCGACTTTACACCTTCGCATTCCTGACCTTGGCCCTACTCATTCAAGGACCCGCGCTTATAGCTCAGAAAAGCATTTCTGATATTGCTGAATTATCCGACAAGAAATGGAGTAAATTCGTTCACACCTCTATGAACGACTACTGGCTGGAAGGCCTGGTGAGCACCAACCTGCTCGATGCCGATAAAACCCCGCAGCCAAAGCGCATAGGTATCCTGACCGTTCAACTTTACAGCCTCGGCAGCGAGAGCAGCATGAGGGCAGGCGATTGGGTCACTACGACCAAATACTCATCGACAGCAGAGGGTCAGGCCTTTTTTGTGGATCAAATGATGGCCATCATCGTACCCGAAATGACACAGGTGTTCGGAAATGCGGGTTATGAACTCTTGGAGCCGTCGGCATACCTCGACACCCCGGAAAAACATGAAATTTATAAAACGGGTAAGTCAACCATTGAAACCAGCGGCCTGACGAAACTGGCCGCAGGAAAACTGGAAGCCGGCGCCGACTATAATTTCAGCGGCGAAGTGCCGGCAGGTTACGAATGGTACCCGGTATCGCCCACTGCGCTTTCCATGGACACCAAAGGACCCCCGGCCTATGGGCTGCTCGCAGAAAAACTCGGATTGGACGGACTCTTGATTTTTTCGCTGACCACCGTCACTTCCAAGAAATATGTAAGCCTCGACAAATTCAACGCTGCCATTGTAGGTCCGGTCGACGACAATAAAGATGCGGAATACAAGGGCCGCATAAACTCCGGCAGCATGAACCGCGCCCGGGACGGGATTTACTACGCTTACGCGGGCTTCTAGGTGGATGAAATCCCCATGGTGAAAATCAAAAAGGACGAATTCGTGGAGCAGTATTACAGCGCCTTTGACATTGTTTCGCGCAGGCTGGGTAAAACCCTTGTTGACAAACTCGACGAATTCAAAGCCTGGAAGCCTTGAAGCGCTGACGCCACCGGCGTGAAGTAAAACCGCACATAACCACATCCGCTATACTTTCGAAAAACTGAAGTGTCTGTATAATCGCGATAGATCCGGTTTAGACTTGTCGTCCAATGCGGGCAAGGGCAGCGAACATGTGGCCATCTAACACGTCGCAGCAATCGATAAACAATTCGCTTTTAACACCGATTTCCGACGGTTCTGCCCACGTAGTTTCCGAGGTTCGGCCATTTGGGAGTGGTCACGGCGGATACGATGCCCACTTTTACACGCATAACACATCGCCTGTCACCCCCCCAATTGCCATAACCTAGGTTTCTACTTTCCATTACATTTGTTGAAGTCCATAAGGTAAACCTTTTTATGAAGCGATTGATAACCACCCTGCCCCTTCTGATAACAATCTTCCTGACGAATGACTTACATGCGCAGGTTTTAAAAAAGAAAGCATTTAAGGATGCCAGTACGATAAGGCTTTATGTCACTGATTTGAATGAAGATGCCGCCATTGAAAGATTCACGGAATTCATAAACAAAACGAAGTGGACTGTTCAGCCATCGTTAAAACTGGACGATGTAAATTCCGCCCAAAGAGATGACACCATGTTTACAGATGTAGGCTCCTTATTTGATTTTATGATGGGAGAGTTTCAAGGACAGCTTAAATTTTATGCTGACAGGGACAGCTCCAATAAAATTTATATTGCCGTAAGTGGTTACGCTTCAGCTTTAAGCTGGGGAGGCTCGGGTCAAGCACAAATGAAAAAAAGGGGGAGCGACACTAACTGGTCTCAACGTGCCATGTTTAAGCAGGTGGATAAGCACCTGTCAGATTTTTCAGACGTCGACATGATTAGGTATTCGGATGAATAAATTAGTAGGGATACTCATTTAGATCGCAAGTGTTAAAAAAGGGATTTTCAAGAAAGCGGCCCGTTAAGGCACTGCCGAAAACCCACTCCTTGCTATGGGCTTAATGAACCTTAATACCTTAATGTTGAGAAAAATAAACAGAAAAATTAAGACATTAAGGGGCATTAAGGAAGCAGCCTGTTAAAAGCTTGACGTAAACCCACTCCGCGCTATGGGCTTAATGAACCTTAATACCTTAATGTTAAGAATAATAGAGAAACATTAAGTATCGCTAACCATCAGTGAGAGCCAAACATCAGAATTTCTCTCATTAAATTCTCATCCGCAACAACCTATCAAAATCTTCTTCGCGATTTAAATGGGTAACCCCATAAATTAGTTTGAAGTTCGCGGTGTAAAAAGAAAATGCATCTGCCACCATTCGGAGACCTGTCTGGTAAAAAACGGTTTTTACAAACTCCGTAGATACGCCATGGTATCTCAAAAATTCAAATTTTCTGCCCGGTGATCTTCAGGCCGGACTTTTGGCATGGGGGGCTAGGCGAAGGTGAATTCCGGCATTTCAATTTTGGCGCAGTATTTACAAGGCACTATATAGAGTCTGACAATACGCTCAAGTGGCTGAACCAGAAAGTTCGAGAGCAAGCCCCCATCCGGTTTACGTACCTTCGGCAGTTAAACCTGCCGAAGGCATGGGAGGCAGGGCGCACGCACTTTTGGAACGAACGAAGCGATCTCACCACCGAAGGACGTAAACCAAGCCTGCCTGCCGGTCCTTTAGGCAGGGAGTCCCGACATGCCTCGGGGTGACTGCCTGCCCATCGTCGGTGGGTTTACAAAAGAAGTGCAACGCCGATAATGGACTCTATAGACAGACACTATATAGTCCAATTTCGCAGTTCTGCTATAGGCCGGAAAACGCAGTTCTATTACTACCCCGCGAGTAGTTCGAAACGAGAGCGGGCTTTACACATACTTTCCATAAAACGTAAAACCCCCGGAACCTGAATATTCCAACTATCCTTCTGTAGTTGAGATACATATATAGCTCTACTACTCACATCCAACCCATTGATTGAGCAATTCAATGGGTGTTAAAGCCAAAATTGAATTACATTTGAATATGAGACTGATCGTAATTCTTGTTTTTTTGAGTATTAATTTATTCGGACAACCAGGCGCAACACAATGGGTTCACCCCATCCAGTCTTTACAAGAAAGCACAGGAGATGGAGTAGACGTAGATAGCGAAGGAAATGTATACAGTATAGGAACCTTCTCAGGTTCTGTAGATTTTGACCCGAGTTCCGGTATAACTGTTTTGAACGGTGCATCAGAAGATGTCTATTTGCAGAAATTTTCACCAGCGGGAGAGCTATTGTGGGCTCGTAGGATAGGCGGATTTGGAACAAATCACGGAAACACATTGGCCATTGACAATGATGGATACGTATACGTTGCAGGTGGGTTTGAAGGAACTTTGACGTGTTTTGCAAATAGCAATCAGCTAAGCCAAACTGCCGAAGCATACCTGGATATTTTTGTCGCCAAGTATGACAGTGACGGGAATGTGATTTGGCTCAAACAATTTGGTGGAAATGGGTATGATCAAGCCATAGCAATTGCAGTCGATAATGTGGGTGGAATTTATTTAACAGGGCGATTTATGAATACCTGCAATTTCGACTTCGAAGGCTCTCCACAAAATAGAACGGCTGTGGGTTTCCACGATGCATTCATTCTCAAGCTTTCAGCCGATGGCCTGTATCAGTGGGTGAAACAAATGGGTGGGTTAACATATGAAACCGGCTATGATATTCACGTTGACGAAAATGGGGTTTATACCACAGGCCTTTTTGACTATGAAATAAGACTCAATGGAACACAACCGGTTGGAACAAACGGAGACCGGGATATTTTCATCACAAAACACTCCCACGACGGTCAATTTTTATGGGGTAAATCCATAGGAGGCAACTCCAATGACGACGGGCGAACTGTTTCAACAGATTCTGAAGGAAACGTATACGTGGGGGGAGATATAATAGGTATGGTTGATATGGATCCAGGACAGGGATCTGAATTATTTGATGGGTCTTCTGATTACATTCCTTTCATTTTAAAATTAGATGAAGATGGCAATTACCTCTCTTATGCAGCATTTGATTATGTAAGTGAAATAGGAAACACCGACCCGCAATTAGCCTACATTACGAATATATGCCACGACCAATCAGATAACCTTTACGCAACCGGTACTTTTCTAGGCACGATAGACTTTGACCCTGATGCTTCCGATACCCACCTATTAACAGCTCAGGCAGGCAGGGATGGATTTGTTTTAAAATTGAATCCGCAGAATAATTTTGAATGGGTTGTCCAGTATACCGGCATTGATGCTTCATGTGTTCCAACTTCAATTGCGCATGCACCAGAAGATATCATTTATCATACTGGGCGCTTCGATGCAACCATTGATTTCGACCCTTCTGAAGGATCGCACGTATTAGAAAGTGCATTCGATGGAAGTGGCTATTTATTAAAAATGTTTGATTGCAACAGCACCCAGGACACTATTGAAATAGAAGAATGCACATCATTTACCAGTGAATCAGGATCGCAATATACCGAGAGCGGAACATTTACGGAGTCTTTTAATTCCGTAAACGGATGCGACAGTGTGGTGATTTATGAAATAGATATATTGGGAAATGAAGACCATGTCTACGTCTCGGCATGTGATTCTTATTACTGGGAAGAATCGGATATTGAATATGATGCATCGGGCGAATACACGCTGCAATATGAAAATCAGCACGGGTGTGATTCCACCTTTACCCTGCACCTCTCAGTTTATGAAAGCGATGATTCGCTAATAGAAGCAACCGAATGCAGTGGATTCGTTCTACCGGGCACCAATGAAGTAGTAGAGCAAACCGGTTTTTATACGGATGTATTTGCAAATCAAGCGGGATGCGATAGCCTTATACACTACGATTTAGAAATTCTGAATGTGGATTACGAATTGAGGAATGACGACCCTATTTTATCGGTTTCGGCCGCTGAGTCAACATACCAATGGTACACCTGTAATCCGCTGGAATCAATCGCAGGGGAAACATTGTCCGAATATACACCTGCATCCAACGGTTCGTACGCGGTAGAAATCCAACAAAATGGATGTACATCATTATCTGATTGTATCCTTGTAGAAGCAGCTGAATTGAGTTTGCAGGAGGCTGTCAACCTGTACCCCACCCCCACATATCAAAACAATTTCCAAATCGATTTGGGGAAGCCATACGATGAGGTACAAATTGAAATCTACGACGCTCACGGCAAATTGGTGGTACCGCAAAAAATTTACAGCGGTCGTGAAATCCAGATATTTGTACCAAAACTCGCGAGGGGCTTGTACACTCTACGCATTCTTACGAACGATAGCAGCACTGCTATCGCTAGATTCGTTTTGGGGTAGGCTTGTTTGCCGAAAGGCATAAAATGATCCATGAGATTTAGTCTACTACCGACATTGTAACACCATCCGTTTAATCTTTCTATCGACAAAAAGCTAAACCAACTAATTCTCATAAACGGTAATGAGTTGGTCGGCGTGAAACATGGCTGCCGGCGAAATCACCTTTTCATCCAGGGGAATGTTCTCGCCGTAGCGCTCTTCCATTTTGGTTTTAACGCGTGGATCTGACAGGTCGAAAGCGGCAAGCGCTTCCAGGTTTCCGATCTCGATGCCCACAGCATCTTTGTAGATTTTCCAAACGAGCTCCGAACAGTAGATCTTTTCGTCAGACCACTCGAAGTAAATATCGTAGTCTTTTCCGCGGTATTGTTCACCCACTTCCTTCATTCGGGAGAGCACATCGGCCGTGAGCAACTCTTTCGCATTTTTGAGACGCTTAACAACAAAGTGGCCGTCTTCTCCACGGTTAATCCACGCTTGCAGGGGCGTTAACTTTACGGGCTGAACGGCCTCGTAAACAAAGTACTCCCCATCATTTTCGTAGACGATACCGATGTGGCTGTACTTCGATTCTGTGGCCAGTTGAATGGCTTTGCTTTGACTGGATGTTGATGTTTGAAAGATGATATCGCCGTTTTGAAACGCTTCCCGCGGTGCAATCCGTTCCTTTTCGGCATCACCGGCATTATTGCATCCCAAAAGGGTGAATAATCCGATTGTTAAAATGGCAAGTGACTTTTTCATGAAATGCTATTTTTAAGCCCTATTCCTTTTCGGAGAAATTCTCCCGAAATTCAGATGGACAAGAAAGTAAACGGCATTTTCGACGATGGTAATATCTCATTATTCAATTAAGTAGGGTTAAATCTAAAAATTCGCAAGGAAGTTGATCGGTTTTTCATCCCGCCGGAAGGCTATCCCGGAATTTGCGAGAAATTGGATGGGAAGTACTCTTAAACCAGAATTTACAGCTTACCAGTGTTAAAGCCGACAAAAACTGCAGATGCATTTTACATCTATTTTGCTCCTTCCGCAACGCGTTTAATCACGAGATTGCGCTTCTCCAGTAAGTTTCTCATATATTCCGAAAGGAATAGCTTATCGGCTATGCGGCCAAAAATTCCGAAAGGCGAAACATAATAAAACACACCTGGCAATAGATTAGCGTTGGCGTCCTCCCCCTAACCCCGTTATTCCTTTCTCACAGCCATACGCACCGGCTAGTCAGCCTCTCTGCCAACGGCTGATGAGCTTCAGCCTCAGGCAGACCGGCTCTTCCCTGCGGTCACTCGGTT
>JAIVHP010000399.1 GCA_020201045.1 Flavobacteriales bacterium | reverse complement strand
CCCGCATCGCGATTACGAATTGATTGTTGTAGATGGACAGTCTACAGACCGAACCGTAGAAATTTTGGAGCAGCTAATCGGTGAATATTCCAATATTGTAAGGCTTGAAAATCCAAAGAAAATTGCACCTGTTGCTATGAATCTGGGTATTAAAAAGGCAAAAGGGAAAATAATTATGAGAATGGATGCCCACACCGTTTATCCAAATAACTACATCTCTAGGCTTTTGCATTGGAAAGAAAAGCTTGCGGCCGATAATGTCGGTGGCATTTCTACAGCCGATGTGCTGAATAAAAATCCAACATCTATCGCCATTAAAAAAGTGCTGCGGAATAAATTTGGCGTTGGAAATTCTTTTTTTCGGACGGGAGCAGATGGTGTGCTGGAAGTAGACACCGTTCCTTTTGGCTGTTACGATAGGGAACTGCTTTTAGAAGTTGGTGGATACAACGAACGCCTGGTTAGAAATCAGGATATCGAGCTGAACAAGAGATTGAAACAACAGGGCAAAAAGATTTATTTAATTCCCGAGGTAGAATGCACGTATTACGCCAGAGAGAATTTCAAAAGTCTGGCCAGGAACAACTACGACAATGGTAAATGGAACATTTTAACTGTTTACATCACCAAAAACCCCAGCGCTTTAAGCGTTCGCCATTTTATTCCATTGTGCTTCGTATTGGCGCTTGTTTTGCCCTTGTGTTTGGGTTTTTGGAAATTTCAGTTCATCTATGTAAGTATTGCCGTTTTGCTTGTTTACTCCGTTGCCTTGCTGGCGGTAATTTCTAAAATGGATAAAAGCGGCACCGATACACGGTCGCTGCTCGCAACTTTCTTTACCCTGCATTTTTCCTACGGACTGGGGTCCTTAACGGGGTTATTTCACATCGGTAAACTGTTGGGCAAATGAGCGAGAAACGGGCCTATCAGATAGAGATTTCGCGGTTTTTGAGCACTTCTCCAGAACAGATTTTTTTGTACTGGAAGGGGAGGGTTGGGCTCTACGCCATTTTAAAAGCGATGGGCATTGGCAAAGGCGATGATGTGCTTCTTCCCGCTTTTACCTGCGTTGTGGTTCCCAATGCCATACTGTATCTCGGCGCCAGGCCAGTGTATGTAGACGTGAACCCCGCAACCTTTCTTCCCGATTTAGATAGCATTAAAAAGAGTGTGACCAAAAATACAAAGTGCATTTTGGTGCAAAACACCTTCGGATTATCGCATCAGGTAGATGAAATATGCGGTTTTGCGAAGGAGAATAATATCTACACGGTAGAGGATTGCACCCACGGTTTTGGCGGAACTTACAAGGGAAAACCCAATGGCAGCTTTAGCGATGCTGCTTTCTATTCTACCCAGTGGAATAAGCCCTTTTCAACGGGAGTTGGAGGCTTTGTGTATCTGAGAAACACCAAATTCAAAGCCGATTTAATCGAAGTGAATAAGTCGCTTATTCCCGTTACGGCTCAGAAAAACTTCGCTTTGTCCGTACTTATTTTTCTAAATCAGTACCTGATCAGTGACTTTACCTACTGGCCCTTGCTTAAACTTTACCGCTTTTTGAGTAAGGTGGGATTGGTAATTGGGTCTTCCAGTGGCACTGAAATAACATCGACCAAAATGCCTTCTGATTTTTTTATGGCATCTTCAAAAGTTCAACATAGGCAGGGGTTAAAGGCCCTAAAGACGCTGGAGAATGATCTGCAATTGAGAAAAGAAAACGCTTTGAAGATAAATGCCTGGATGCGCGAAAACGGAAAGCGAAATGTGGATGACGGCTTTATTCCGAACCACAGCTTTTTGAAGTATCCTGTGCTGTGTAAGGATAGAGCTGTTTTTACCGAGAAAGCCACTGAAAGCAATATTCAGCTCGGCGATTGGTTCAACAGCTTGCTCCATCCCGTTCAGGGCAGTTTAGCGCCCTGGGGTATTGCCGACCAAAAGGAATTCCCGGTAGCCCATCGCGCGTCAAAAAAGATTTTGAATCTTCCTACAGACGGAAAGAAGTATGAGAAATTGCAATCCTTTTTAGAAAAGAATAAAGCTTCAATTGAATAGGTTTCATTTTCAATGAAAGGGTCGAACAAAAATATTTAGAGAACAGAAATGAAAATTTTAACCATCGTCGGGGCGAGGCCTCAGTTTGTAAAGGCGGCTACTTTTAGCAGAGCCGTATCGAAAAATTCTACTGTAGAAGAGATCCTTGTGCACACCGGTCAGCATTTTGATGCAAACATGAGCGAGGTTTTTTTCGAAGAAATGCAAATCCCAAAACCGGCGTACAACCTGGGCATTAGTTCTATGAGCCACGGCGCCATGACCGGGAAGATGCTCGCGGGCATTGAAGAGCTTATCCAAAAGGAAAATCCCGATGTGCTGCTGGTTTACGGCGACACAAACTCTACCCTGGCAGGAGCGCTGGCTGCTCGGAAAATCCACGTGCCCGTGGGCCACGTAGAAGCCGGACTCCGCAGTTTTAATATGGAGATGCCCGAGGAAGTAAATCGGATTCTCACCGACCGAATTTCCAATTTTCTCTTCTGCCCTACAGATTCGGCCGTAGCGAATTTGAAACGCGAAGGGTTTGACCATTTTGATGCAGACGTGGTGCGAACCGGAGATGTTATGCTAGACGCGGCTCTTTTTTACGCTGCC
Source organism: Flavobacteriales bacterium (assembly GCA_020201045.1). Classification (GTDB taxonomy): domain Bacteria; phylum Bacteroidota; class Bacteroidia; order Flavobacteriales_D; family Cryomorphaceae; genus JAIVHP01. The sequence goes on along the minus strand of JAIVHP010000399.1, from coordinate 642 downwards.
CAATCTGCCGAAAAGTCGACCATTGGCGATAAAATTCCCACCGGCGACTTTGCGGTTTGCACCTTGCACCGCGCCGAAAACACCGATAGCAAATCGAGGCTCAAAGAAATTGTAGACGGTTTAAATCTCATTCACCGGGAAATGCCGGTAATTCTTCCGCTTCACCCGCGAACAAAGAAGATGCTCGCCCAGCACGGGCTTCGGCTGCAGGTGGAAGTAATAGAACCCGTGGGGTATTTTGATATGATAGCGCTGTTGCAACGCGCATCAGTGGTGCTTACCGATAGCGGTGGATTGCAAAAAGAAGCTTTTTTCTTTAAAACACCTTGCGTTACCATACGCGACCAAACGGAGTGGATAGAGCTGGTAGACCGGGGATTTAATATTTTGGCAAACGCCGATGCGGATGATATTCTGAAAAAGTGCACCGCCATGCGAAATAAAAATTTGAATTTCGACGTGGACCTATACGGAAACGGCCACGCGGCGGAAGAGATTTTGGTGCATTTGAAAAGCCGTCTTTAACTGGCGAGTGGCCGCCGATGGCGGACGGAATAGGCAACTCTGAGCGACGAAGATGACCTCATGATCATCCTATGGTGGACGGTCTAGAGGTAGATGAGGGCTTGCGGTGGCGTTTTT
>JAIVHP010000020.1 GCA_020201045.1 Flavobacteriales bacterium | reverse complement strand
GAGTGGGTTTGTATAAATTAGGCCGTTAAAAAGTTGACATGAAGCGCAAGTCATATGGCTTTGCATTTTCGGCGCTTACCGCACTGTTTTTTATTTGGGGTTTTATCACTGTCGTAGTCGATGCATTTATCCCCAGACTCAAAGAAGTTTTCGAATTATCTTACGGACAGGCTGGTCTTATCCAGGTAGCCTGGTTTCTAGCTTACCTGTTTTTGTCTATTCCGGGCGGGATCCTGGTTGCCAAAATTGGATATAAAAAGGGAATTATGGGTGGTTTGGCCATTGCCGGGTTGGGCTGCTTACTCTTTTACCCCGCAGCTGCATGGCGCGTATACGGCCTATTTCTCTGCGCTTTATTTGTACTCGCCGGCGGCATAACGATTCTACAGGTTGCCGCAAATCCTTTTGTATCGGTTTTGGGGCCGGAAGAAAAAGCTTCGAGCAGACTCAATTTATCGCAGGCTTTTAATAGTCTGGGCACCACAATTGCACCCATTTTCTCGGCGGCTTTTCTTCTCTCAGACTCCATTCTCTCTTCGAGAGAAATTGAAACTTTGGATGAGCCGGCAAAAGTGGCCTATCTCAGTTCTGAAGCCAGTGCCGTTCAGCTTCCATTTATTTTAATCGGTATTGCATTGATCGCACTCGCATCTCTTTTCGGATTTATAAAGCTTCCACGGCTTCTCGACGATTCGCCTAAAAGCAGCCTTAAAGAAGCCTTGAAGCATAACAATCTCAGAATGGGAGTAGTCGGCATTTTCCTTTACGTCGGCGCCGAAGTAGCTATCGGAAGTTACTTAACCAATTACTTCCTTTCCATGAACCTCTCGGATATCATTCTCAATACCCCTTCGCTTTCTGCAGTAGCCGAAACGCTCACATCTCTGTTCTCTACTGCGAGTTTCGCGGAGCTGGATGAAAAAGCTGTGGTAGGTGCATTTGTTGTTTTTTATTGGGGAGGCGCCATGGCCGGCCGATTTGTCGGTTCTTTTCTGACGGGTATTTTGGCTCCTCAGAAGGTGCTTGGGGCTTTTGCAGTATGCGCTGTAGTTTTGCTGGCCATCACCATAAATACAAGTGGCCTGGTCGCCATGTTTTCCGCATTGGCGGTAGGATTCTTTAATTCCACTATGTTTCCAACCATCTTTACGCTTTCCCTTCACGGATTGGGCGATTCTAAACCCCAGGGATCGGGTTTACTTTGCACGGCTATTTTCGGCGGAGCCGTCCTACCCCCCACCTTTGGACTCACGGTAGACTATTTCGGATTTAACATCGCTTTTTTACTCCCTGTGCTGGCATACTTATTTATTCTCTATCTCAGTTATAAAACCCCTTCCCTTAACTCAAAACGGGCCTAAAAAAGTAATTTGGGTTTAGGACGTAGCGATTTTATATCTTCGGCTGAAATTACTGCCATGAAAGAAGTTACACCAAAAGAATTATACCAATTAAAAGAATCGGGAGCAGATTTTGAGCTGATCGATGTGCGCGAGAAAGATGAGTACGATATGGTAAACATTTCCGGAAAGCTCATTCCGATGGGCGAAGTTCCCGAGCGATTTTCAGAAATTCCCAAAGACAAACAAGTTGTTGTGATGTGCCGAAGCGGAAAGCGCAGCGCACACATCGTTCAATACCTGGAAACCGTGCAAGGATATGACAAGGCCTATAACCTCGCAGGTGGCATACTCGCTTACAGCGATGATGTAGATCCCAGCCTACAGAAATACTAATTTCAAAAAGCCCGTTCTCTAATGAGAGCGGGCTTTCGAAGCATTTGCGTCAATTCTATGATTGTCGCTTCTAAATGCTTATTCCGGATAGGTTTTTACAAATCGCGAAGAAGCTATTCCCTTTTCGGTTCTCATGCGCAGGATGTAAATTCCACTGTTCAGGCTCTGAATGTCAATTTCTGTTCTATTCAATTGATTCACCGGAATACTCCTAACCTGCTTACCGGTGATATCGAAAATCTCGAGAACCGCTTCATTTGTTTCGATTTTTATGTCGATAAACAACCGGTCTGTGGCCGGGTTGGGGTAAATTTTAAAAGCGCTTTCGCCATCTAACTGAGCTGTGCTTACAGGCTCACCAAGGGCAACGGTGAGATCTTCGTTGAGATTTTTCATTAGTCCCGCTAATCCGGTAACGTGGGGCGCGGCCATTGAAGTCCCTTCTTCTGCTCCGTATTGGTTATTCGGCAAACAAGACATAATCCCAAACCCGGTGTTAAGGTCGCCTCCGGGGGCTACGAGTTCCTGTTCGTTTCCGTTTTGCGAATATCCCGTAAGGTAAAGCTGCTCTCCGTCTGCACCTATCGAACCCACTGCAACGCAGGATGAATAAGCCGCCGGAAAACCGATTACGCTTTGACCGTTATTTCCGCTGGCCACGATCAATAGCTGCCCGCTGTTCCAGGCAAAATCACAAGCCTGCTCCATAGCTGCATTGGGTGCATCGGCGCCGAGACTCATGTTAACCGCCATAACGCGCTCTATACTGGCAATATCGTAAACGGCTTCTACAATTCCCGCATCGGAAAGTCCGCCGTCTCCGGTTCCTACTTTTGCGAAGTACACGGTATCATTAACCATTCCGGCCACACCGATTCCGTTTCCAATTGTCGCTGCAACAGTCCCGGTGGTGTGGGTACCGTGGGTGTCTTCAGCTATATCTGGGGTAATATCGAAATCGAAATTAGCGTAGTCGTACCCGTACCATACCTGATCGTAAAGATCTTCGTGCAGCCAGTCGCAGGCATCATCAATTACAGCTACCACATTCCAGGAATTTCCGCCGATGCCCTGATCCCAGGCCTGGTCAAAACTGGTGACAAATGGCCCCCATTGCTGTTCGTAAAGTGGATCGTTTGGCGTGTAGTGCTTTTTGTAAATGGCAGAAGGTTCGGCAAATAAGATCCCGTCTATCTGAGTAGCCGCATTTATGATTTCCAAAACATCCTCCCGGCTTGCATTGGGCAAATCAAATATCCAAAAATTTGTGACGTCTTTAAATTGGCTTTCGCGCAAGACCTTATCCAGATTAAAGGTCTCCAAAAATGCTGCTATTTGCGGTTCCTGAAGCGATGCTCCCAACTCGAATTCAATCCAGAGACGGCTTTGATCTACGCTCTCCCAGTACTGGTCATTCGCTGCGTTTTCTAATGCGTACCACCTTATTTCGCTGTGTATTTCATCGACATGTGGTATGGATCGATTGAAGTTATGGGACTGTGCCGGCTTGGGGGGCATATTCATCTTTACTTTCACTTCTTCCAAGTTTGAAGCTTCTGGGGAAACGCCAAATTCAAATTTCTTCTGGCCGAGGTTTGATTGAGCTTGTATCCAGGGCGAAACAGATATCCAAATTGCGATTGTTACTGCGATGGGGTAGAAATAAGTTTTCATAATCGAATGGTTTGATTGATTTATCCCATTATCGACTTAAAGAGAAAAAAGTGAACAGCAGTGCAGACAGAAAATGTATTTTTCGAAAAAAACGTGTTATGGTAAATGCGAAAAAGAGCGGAACAAAGCGGAAATGGCTCATCAAAGGCGGAGTTGGCTCTGCACTTTTTGGTTTTGGGTTGTGCTGCCTTCTGGAGTCGGGATTTTTAAAACACGGAGATTCACCCACAATTTATTGGGTTGCGGCTGGAACGGCCTCGCTGATCATTGTATTGAGCGGATTAAATATTCTGATCGATGCCGTTCGACTTCGGATTCAAATGGATGAATGAGTAAGCTCGCCAGTATTAAAAGGGGAAAAAGACCGGAATCAGCGCAGTTGCAATTATCCAGAATAAAATATTCAGCCAAACGCCAACTTTCATAAAGTCGGTGAATTTATAGCGGCCGGCACCGTAAACCATCGTATTGGTTTGATATCCGATCGGGGTAACAAAACTCGCAGAAGACGCAAACATTACGGCGATGATAAAAGGAACCGGGCTAAGCCCGAGAACCGATGCTGTGGTTAGCGCAATGGGAGTCATCAATGCGGCAGTGGCAGTGTTGCTAATTACATCTGTAAATAATGAAGTGGCGATATAAATTCCCGAAAGCACAGCAATTGGGCCGTAACTTCCCAAAACACCGACCAGGCCGTCGGCAATAGACACATCGAGCCCGGTATTTTTTAAACCTACACCCAGGCTCAGCACCCCAGCCATCACAAAAATGATTTTCCAGTTGATGGCTTCATAGGCTTCTTTCATGGAAATTTTCTTGAAAAGCACAAGAGCAATAACGGCCAGAATAACCGCTGCGGCGATATTAACTATTCCCAGTGCAGCCAGCAAAATCGCCCCGGCCACAATCGAAAGGGTCAGAAAAAAGCTCTTTCGCTCAAAATCTATCAATTGGCTTTCGGAGATAATCGCAAAGGGTGCATCTTGCTGGGCTTCCATATGCTTCAACTCCTGAACAAAATGCGATTTCACATCGGCCAGAATAACGTCTCCAGCCTGCAACTCCACATCGTATAAATTATCGTGAAGTACTTCTTCGCGCTGTCGTATAGCCAAAGGTGCAGCCCTGAATCTACGCCGAAAATCTGCCGCCCTCAAGGTAAATCCCTTCAAAGCGGCATTGGTTGTAATTACCATTTCTACTATGGTAGAACTCCGCTCGTTTAGCCGATGATCTCCAACCGCCAGATCAGAAGTGGGGATAATCTTCGCTTCCGATTTCAAAGCCTGAATCTTCTCGGCACTGCAACGCACTTTAAGCACATCGCCTTCGCGGAGTTCAAAGTCGCCCGGTGGTAGGTTAAATCGCGAGCCACTTCTCATCACTTCCAAAATATCCATGTCGAGCTTTTTCACCAAATTGGAGTCCATGATCTTTTGGCCCACCAATTTAGATCCCGAAATAATTTCAAAGTCGGTGAGGTAATCTTTCATCCCGAATTTATCTCCAAGGTTTGGCTCTTCACGCCGATTTGGCAAAATATTCAAACCCACAAAAACCATATACCCCACTCCTACCACCAAAAGGATGGCAGCCAAACCGGTCATTTGAAACATATCTATTTCGGCGTACCCTTCCCGGATTAAAATTCCATTGACAACCAGATTTGTGGATGTTCCAATTAGCGTACACATCCCCCCCATGATCGATGCAAATGACAGGGGGATAAGCAATTTAGCCGGAAAGCTGATGCGTAATAAACTGGAGTGCACCGGTTTTGAGCAATGCCGCACTGAGAATAAACATAAAAGCCACGGTGATGGTAGCTGGGTTGCTGAATCCTTCGAGACCTTCGCGCAGCGAAACCACCCCCGTTAAAATCAGCGATACCAAAATGCCCAAGGCCACCAAATCAATGGAAATCCATTCGGTAACAAACAGTATCAAGGCAATGGCAATAATTGCAATTACTAAGATTGATGATATAGCCATAATTCTGGCCGAATTTAGCATTTCAGCACAAACATTTCCCGGTATTTATGCATGGAACATATTGTAATTTGAAGTTTCTTTGACGAAACGAATTGAATTGAAGCCGCTGCTAAAACCATTTCCGATTGAAACGGAGCGCTCTCACGTGGTGCGCAAGTCTCTTGTATTTGGGCTGTTCGTATTTCTGTTTCTTCTCATTTTTCAGCCATTCGGGCTGAGCGAAATTGAATCAGGGATATGGCTTTACTGCTTAGGTTACGGCGCCATCACCACCCTTTGCATGCTGGTTTTTCGATTTCTCGGCGAAGTTGTTTTCCCTTCTTATTTCCAGGAACAAACCTGGACCGTAGGAAGGGAAATCATCGCAACTATGATCAACATATTTCTGATCGCGGGCGGCAATTTGCTGTTTTCAGTTTGGATGGGATTCTTCGCGCTCACCCCTGCCCTTTTCATCCTATTCTTGTTCTTCACCTTAGCCATTGCAATTTTCCCGGTTGCACTGGGGGCTGCGCTTAAACAGAGTAGCCTTGACCGCGCTCACCGAAGGGGCTCGGCCGAAATAAACGAAAACATCGAGGGGAGAGCAGTTCACCGAGAAGTTGGTCAGATTCGCTTATCAGACGACGATGGCAATCAGTCGCTCTCTGTAGATACGGATGGTCTGATTTTTCTCGAGAGTGCCGATAATTACGTCAAAGCGTATTTCCGCAAAGGAGATGAAGTAAAATCAGTGATCTTCCGCGGAGCCTTGAGCAGAATGGAAGAAGAACTCCCAACCCCACCTTTCCTGAGGTGCCACAGATCGTATATTGTAAATGTATCTGCAGTTGGCAAGGTTTCGGGAAATGCGAGGGGTTACGAATTATCCTTTCCGCACACACATAAGCGGATACCGGTAGCCCGCAGGCGGATTGAAGTCTTTAATCAACAGGTGAACCGCTGACCACTCGTCCCCAAACCTTCCCAAACGTCCCTAATTAAAAAGTTGTGAGTCTATTGCATTTATAATTGCAGCATGAAACTCGCGCTAATCATTTGCTGCATTACATTCTGTACCTTCACGGTAAGGGCTCAAAAGTCGCAGTTTAAATTTGCTCAAACGCATTTTGGGGTGCAGAGTGAGTTTCTTACGAATGGAAAAGGGATGCATTTTGCCAGTCAGCGACTTCTAATTGGCGGAAATCACTTTTGGGGCAAAGCCGATTTTTACATCTCTATTCCCCTTTTAAGCGCAGATCTATCCGATTCAGAAATTTCTAACTACTCAAGTGGAGTAATTACTGGTGCAAGGTGGATTCCCTTCGGCTTCAGCTCTAAAGCACCGCGTCCTTTTATGGGAGCGCAATGGGTTACTCCCAGATTTTCTACCAGCCTGGGCGGAATGACTCAAAAGAGCCGACTCGGATTGGAATTAGGGGCTTCACTGGTTTTCAATAAAAGCTGGACATTAGAACTGGGATGCTCGTACATTACTAACCAAAATACACCGTATTACACTTCGCGAAAATCTCGCGAGACCTTAAAACTACCCCGGTACTCGGTAAATCTATCGGTAAAGAAATTCTTCGATTTTACCGCGGGAATAGGCAGCGAAACGGGAAGGGAATACGCATTGCGGGCAAAGACCCACTTTGACGATAAAAACCTGCTAAGCACCTGGTCTGTGGCACTCGGACTTACCAGCAACATCCTACTCAGCCCTTATAATTTCGCGAGCGAGCAAGTGTTTCTTCCAAAAAAACCGCGTATTGCATTGGCTCCCGATTTGGCATTGGGGTATTATCTTCATTCCGCAGATTTGGCATTTCGACTGAGTTATCGTCCTTTCCGTTTATCCCAATCGGCATATGGATTTGAATGGGAAGCAAAAATTCACCGTCTTCATTTCGAAGCCTTTAAGTTTTTGACAGATTATAACGGTTTTGTTCCTTTTGCAGGAGCAGCTATAGGCTATGAATTCACTGCGCTCCGAATAGCCGATAATGGTGCGACCGTGACCGATTTGAATGATTCCGCCTTCAACGGTGCCGTCGTTGTGGGCTGGGACATCAGGCCAAACGATGTGCAGTGGTATATTCTGCGAACAAACATTCGCTACATTGTAGACAGCAAAAGCTACCAGAAAGAACTCAAAATTTCATCCGACCACCTGGAAATAGATTTTATCCAATTCGTCTTTTACCCATCTCGTTTTAAAAATCGAAACTTATGAATTTTCAAATCTTACTTTACGCCCATATTGCCTTCGGAATGGTTTCGCTCATTGCTGGCGCCGTTTCTGGTTTTTCGACAAAAGGCAGCCCCCTACACCGCAAATCGGGAAAAACATTTGCTGTAAGTATGCTACTGGCCGCTACTTCGGCCATTGCTTTGAGCATTATACGGCCCAGTTCTTTCCTGCTTGCCATTGGGCTCTTTACACTCTACCTTATCCTTTCGGGATGGATTTGGGTGCGGCGAATCCCACAAAGCAGAAAGGTAAAGCTCTCCAGGTACGCCGCGATTTTCGGAATGGCAGTAGCCCTGTTTATGTTTTACCAATCTCTTACGATATCCCGTGGCATCCCGGTGATACTCCTTATTTTTGGTTCTATTCTTCTCGGATTTTCAATCTTAGACCTAATTCGAAAACCGAATCCCATCAACAACGTGCGAATCCACGCAGGGCGCATGGGCGGCGCTTATATTGCTTCGTTCACCGCTTTTATCGTTACCAATTTAGCAGGTATGCTTCCCGATTTGGTACTTTGGATCGGCCCAACACCAATTGGCTCTGTGCTAATCGCTTTGGGAATTAGAGCGTATTATAAGAAACAGAAACTGGGAAAACGCAAAGTCCGGCAGCCCGTTAAAAAAATGGGGGGACGCGATTAATCATGGCAATGATTACTTAACCACCAAACTTTCAATAATTTGATTCAAAATACTTTCGTATTCCGAAAATTTGGAACGTTCCATAGTGAAAACGATCATTATAGAAGTGTTGTCTTTCATTACTGAACGCGAATCGTAAAGAAGTTCGAGTCCGTTCTGATTTCGCACATAGGTAATGCGATACATATCTCCATCTCCGCGCTCTAACCGCTGGCTACCCAGAAAAGTGGTGTTTTCCATTCCATTTTTAATTTCCTTTACCTGATCTTCTGCAAATTCGCTCAGGCTCATCGGCTTTTTGGAGTGGTCTTTCACCAGCACGCCAAAGTTTTCTTTAAACTTATCATCGGCATCCTTTTTCACATCCGACGCCATCATAGTGATACCGGCATCGCCGATTATATCGGCATTCCATCCCGAAGGGTATTTAAGACTGTAGGCTTTACTCTCAGCCGTTTGCCAATTGGAGTAATCGGCCTGGGAGAATACGCAAAGTGAAATTAAAAGTGCTGTCGTAAATAAGGCAAGGTGCTTCATGAGTTCGATTTAATGAGACGCAATTTAAAGCAATTTTTCCGGGTACTCCATTTTCTCAGCGGTGCTCTTCTCGTTGGTATTGGTGCACTTGGAATTCACAAAACGGAATTGTTTTACAGATCGGATTCGACCAATCTTCAATGCGAATCTTCTCATCTTCCGGCTGGGTCTGATTCTACAGAAAACACTAAGCTCATCAAATCTCATCCCGAAACGGAATGCTCCCGCACAGATTTGCTTTCAAATGCAATTACCTGCTGTTTCGACTCCGAAAAATAGGAATTGCAATCTGCAACAATACCAGTTTACTCTAAATCACATCCCGTGAGCCTACGGAGCAGTTTATCAAAATAGCTACCCAAACAATTCAAAAAAAGCCTAAGAGAAAATTTCTTTCATCGCTTTAAAATAGCTCTTAATCGATAATAAAAGCAGTTTGAAACCTTATATGGAATAAAAAGTATACGAAAGTCCCTTAAACAGATTTTCGATGAAACTGCTTTTTAGACTTATAATTGGTCTTTTATTCTCGCTGAATTCCTTTGCACAATGCGACTTTTCCATCATTCCGTCCAACGCTGGCTCGGGGTGTATCAATACCACCGAAGATGTGGTTTTCACCAATATGCTGCGCGTAACAGCCAATGGAAACAGAATTGTAAAGACAGGCAACGGCAATGGCTGGAATGCCGGTGGATCGAGTACTGCAAGGGTTTATAACGGGGGGCACGCCCAAACCGTGGTAGACCAAACCAACACCTTCCGCATGTTTGGTTTGAGCGAAAATGACAACGGCGTCAATCCAAACACCATTCAATTTGCATTCTATCTTCAAAACAACGGCAATTTACGAATCGTTGAATCGGGAAATGACCGCGGAAACTTTGGTTCGTATGCCAATAGCGATGTGCTGTCTATTCGCCTGGAAGATGGCGTGGTGAGCTACATCAAAAATGAGTCTGTTCTCTATGTGAGTAATCTCGAGCCGCCAACTTCTATGGTTGTTGACATATCGCTTAGAAACAATGGTGCGCGTTTAGATGATGTAACCATTCACAACAAGAGCAACGAACTGTTTAGAGCCACCCTTTCGGGAAACCCCGGATGGTTTACCAATTTGTATTGGTCGCTCGATGGGACTCCCATCGGAAATGGAAATGAGCAGATAGCGGTAAACGACTTTGAAGAAGGGGCTGTATTATCGTGCACCCTTCTTTCGCTGGGTGGTGACTGCGGTTTTCTCACCACATCGAATCAGATCGTCTTAAACAGTGTCTCAGATTTTTCGGCAACCGATTTCTACATCACTGCCGTTTCTCAAAATCCGGGGTGTTTCACTGCTGAAGAGCAAGTAATGTGGGATCGTTCAGAGACATCGAATTTGGCGATAGATGGAAACAGTCTTTCGAAGCTACAGGGTGGGAATATATGGAACGGCGGCTCGGCATCGATCAATCAGGTAGACGACAACGGATATTTTCGCTTTAGCGCCGACGATAACAATACCGAAAAAATGATTGGGCTCAGCTCACAAAACTCGAATTCAAATCAAAATGCTATACAATATGCATTTTACCTACGCCAAAATGGTAGCATAAGGATTCGCGAAGCGGGAAACGACCGTGGAAACTTTGGAAACTACGCCCCCGGCGATGAATTTAAAATCGCTGTAGACGGCGGGACGGTAAAATATTACCAAAACAATACATTGGTATTTATTAGTCCAAACCTGCCAAATTTGCCCCTACTCGCAGATGTTGCTATGAATAGTCTGGGCAGCTCCATAAGCGGAGCATTTATTTCAAACCTCAGTGGGGGTAAATTTGCTGCTCAATTCAACAACTTAGGGCCAAACCCGGAATTTCAGTGGTACGTGAACGGCCAAACCGCTGGCGAAAACAGCAATACGCTGACTTACCAACCGGCAGAAGGCGATGTGATTACCTGCACCCTTTTCCCCGACCTTGAAACCTGTGAAGATGTAAGCTATGCTTCCGAATCAATCACCATTTCGCTCGCGGATGAGCTGAGCGAAGGCGATTTTCACATAGAAGCTATACCCGATGCCGGATCGCCAAACTACGCCACCGAAGAAGTGAGATGGAGCAAATCGTCGCTCCAAAATGTAGAAGCAACGGGCTCTTCTATCGAAAAAATTCAATTCAATGGACAGTGGAATGGAAATGCATCGTCTCTAAACACCGTTAAAAATGGCGGCTACATCGAATTTAGTCCCGCGCAGACCAATAGAGCATGTGTAGTGGGTTTGAGCAACACCGATCAAAGCAACCACTACAACTCCATTCAATACGCCTTTTCGCTCGAATCTAATGGGGCATTGCGCATCTTTGAGTCAGGAGCGAACCGCGGGAACTATGGAACTTATAATGCGGGAAGCACCCTACAGATTATTGTAGACAATGGAGACGTGAAGTATTTTAAAGACGGGGGATTGCTCTACACCAGCAATATCGCCCCCACCCTTCCCCTATTGGCCGATGTATCGATAAAAGATCAGGGTGGAAAGATTGAAAATGCAACCATTGCACACAACAGCGCCGGAAACTTTGTTGCGGTATATTCCGGTTTGGAACCCAACCCGAGCTATCAATGGAAATTAAATGGAATTGATGTGGGTACCGATGCCCCAACTTACACAAACGAAAGTTTGTACAACGGCGATCTGGTAACTTGCGAAATAAATCCAGGTGCACAGGGTTGCGGCAATACACCTTTTGCATCAAATAGAATTACCCACAAAAACGACAATCAGGCTACGGATTGGCTCGGAGTGGTAAGCGATGAGTGGAATAACGACTTAAATTGGTCGGCCGGGGTTCCCGACCAATCCGTATCTGCGCGGATAGTTGCCAACCGCCCTTATGACCCGCTCATCAATACCAACGCCCAGGTTAAAGATCTATCCATTCAGGCCGGTGCTGAAGTGGCTGCCGACCAAACTTTTAGCATTCAGATTTTCGGAAACTTCACAAATCTGGGGACATTTGATGCCCAAACGGGTGTAGTGACCTTTTCCGGAGAAGGAACCCGGATTTTTGAAGGAAACACGGTTGTTTTTAACCGATTAATCATGAATTTGAGTAGCCCAACCGACAGCCTTATTCTCGATGCGGAAGCGCAAATAAAAGATGAAACCATGCTCCTTTCGGGAGTACTTTTTACAGGCAGCAACGAGTTGGTTTACCTGGAAAGCGCGCAGAGCAGGCAGGGCTCCGCAAACAGCTACGTAGATGGAACTTGCCGAAAAATCGGGAACCGCGACTTTGAGTTCCCGGTAGGTAGAAACGGCGTTTACGCACCCATTGTCATGTCAGCCCCTTCGGAAGCGGACGCGGCGTTTACCGCCACCTACTTCGATCAAAATCCAAATGAAGCCGGATATCCGGTGGCCCAACAGGACGGAACCATGAACAATATCAGCACCTGCGAATACTGGATTTTTAACCGGGAGTCGGGAAACTCTGCCGTATCGGTTACACTGAGCTACGAAGATGAAAGAAGCTGTGGAGTGACCGATCCGTCCGGACTTTGCGTAGCGCGATGGGATGGAGATAGCTGGGAGAACCACGGCTATTCAAATCACAACGGCTCCATCGAAGAAGGCTTTGTGGTTAGCGCCGACCCCATCGAAAACTTTAGCCCGTTTACGCTGGGCTCTACAACGGTGATCAATCCACTTCCAATAGAATTGGTCCACTTCGATGTAAAAAAGGTGGGCAGCCTGGTAAAAGTTAATTGGACCACATCTTCAGAAACGGAAAACGACTACTTTACCGTGGAGCGCAGCGCCGACGGCCAAAGCTTTTCATCAATCGGAGTTGTTGCCGGTTCGGGAAATTCTCACTCTGCGCTCAACTATGATTTTATCGATGCCAACCCCCTCAGCGGAACATCCTACTATAGACTTAGACAAACCGGCTTCGATGGCGATACGGAAGTGTTTAATGTGAAGTCGGTTTCATTTTCGGCAAGTCAAATGGCCAGGGTTTTTCCCAATCCCAACAAAGGTGATTTTTCGATTGTATTCAACGGCGATTCCAATATCCGAAACCTTAGCATTTACAGTGCTTCGGGAATAAAGATTTGGCAGAGCAGCGAACGTCAAATTCAGGCAGATATTCGAATTCCAAACCCAGCTCCGGGATTATACATTCTAGATTGGGAAACCGAAAATGGCGAAATGGGAAGGGAAAAAGTAATTATAAAGTAGTTTCTGTCCATAGAGTCAAGATGCTGAGGCATAAAGTTCAATAGCAAGCCTGCCTGTCCGGTTTACCTACCTTCGGCAGGTTAACCTGCCGAAGGCATGGTAGGCAGGGTGCACGCACTTTTGGAACTAGCGAAGCGATCTTACCCGAAGGGCGTAAACCAAGCCTGCCTGCCGGTCCTTTAGCCAGGGAGCCCCGACATGCGTCGGGGTGACTGCCTGCCCGCCGTGGCGGGTTTACAAAAGAAGTGCAACGCCGATAATGGACGCTATAGACAGACACTGAGTAGAGTCTGTCAATACACTCGAGTGTCTGATCAAGAAACTTAAAGCCTATCAAAAAGAAGAGTGATCGTATTGGATTACACCACCTTGCCGAGAACAACCAACTGCTCTAGCGTGGGTTGGGGTTTACCGCCTAGCGGCTCTACTGTTATGGCGAATGCATCTCCGACAACAGAAGTCTTTTGAGCCAGTAAGATTTCGGATGTTTCTTTGGGAAGCACGCCCATATCAATGGGGTTACCATCTTCGAGCACCCACAATTGATATTGCTTGTCGGCGGGAAGTTCTGGCAAGGAAGAAGGGTCGAGCTTAACCTGTCCGTTGCTCTGATTCCAAAACACAGCCACCTGAGTGGTTTCACCGTCCTTTACGGCATCCATTACCACCTTCTTTATTTGCGGACTGTACAGCTCGTTCACACCTTCGCTGAGTTCGGCAATTTTATTTTCCACATCGCCGAGTTTATCATTCAGCGCTTTTTGCTCTGTGCGCAGGGCGGCGAGCTCGTCGCTTTTCCTTACACTTTCGGTATACTGCCAAATTCCAAAAGCAATGGCAATTACCGCGGCGGCGGCTGCCCAACCACCCCAGGCCGATCGTTGCGACTGCCCCGAAGCCGGAGGAAGTTTTGGGTCGGCTTCATCAGAATCATCGCTCTCTACCGCTTTCATAGAAGTGTCCTGCTCCGTTTTCTCGATGTCGGCCATGATTTTACTTTTCAATCCCGAAGGCGCTTTAACGGCGTAAGCGGAAGCAAAGGATTCCAAATCGGCATCTGCCAGTTGCAGTGCCGAATCGATCTCGGGATATATTTTACGCATACACTCCACCTCACGGCGCTCTTGCTCGCTGGCAAGACCGAGTGTGTAAGATTCGAGTATTCCCGACGCTATGTATTCCTTAACGTCCATTTCCAAATATTTCGCGCAAATTATGCATTGCGGCTCTTATTTTTGTTTTAACAGTTCCTAAAGGGATATCAAATTTTTCTGCAATCTCGGGGTGAGTATACCCCAGGATAAAGGAGTGCTCAATGAGTTCTCGCTTATCTTTATCCAATTCCTTCAGCACTTTACCAATATCGTGTTTAACGCTCACATCCACATCTCCCGATTCTACATTTTGTAGATGTACGTCATTTGACGACCCCTGGATTTCTCCCCTCCTGTCGCGCTTGCGAATAAAGTCAATAGATTGATTTCTTACAATGGTCAATAACCAGGTAAATAGCCGGCCTTTAGAAGCATCGTAATGTCTGGAACGCTTCCAAATTTTTACAAAAGACTCCTGTAAAATATCCTGGGCTTTGGCTTCATCGCCAACAATTTTCAGCGCTATTCCGTAAAGTGTATCGGCGTAGTTGTCGTAAAGCAAATCCATGGCACGCGTATCTCCGCGCTCAAAGCACTTCAATATTTCCTTTTCTACCGACGAAAGTTCAGCCATGGTTTTATGGTTCTACAAAGCAAGGAAAAATTTTCATGAATAATTGAAGTGCGGCTCTAAAAAGCCGGTTGCGATATATCATTCGAGCTAAAATCAATTAGCAGACCCATACCGTATGCGCTCCACGTTAAACTATATATCTGCCAAACAGATGCTTTTAAAAGACCTGGTACTTTATTGAGATCAATACTTTACCTTTGTCGCTGAATGATTTATAAGTTGCGAAATATTCTGCTGATAATGGCCGTCGTTGCCATTGTACTCGCTGTAATTTTCAATGAATTTCTCGTTTATTCCGCGGTTTTTGTGGGAGCCATGATCGTTTTTTACGCGCTTTACTCTGCCTTTCTAAGAACCAAAGACGAAGAAATAGATAGCCTTCGCGCCAAGCTGGAAAGCGATGAATTGCGCCTTCAAAAAATTGAGCAGGAGAACGACGAGCTCCGCCACCGAAAGCTCAACCTCTCTTCCATAAAACGAATTCTCGATGTGGGACTTTTTGAAGTAGATACCAACTTTACCCGCACGTGGAATGAAGAGCAGGTAACCGACGAAGGCAAAACCATTCAGTTTATCGGAGCGCTCAAGGTAGATATCGTGGCAAAATATGGGGTAGATCTAAACGAGTTGCGCATAAAACACACCGATCGCGAAGTGCTCATCGCCAACATGAATTTAAAATCGCTGAGTTTTACCGACCTGGATTACAATTGGGTGATCGCGGAAGTTCTCGAGCACAAAAAGCCCTACCTGGGCGGGAGTCACCGGCGTACCAACCCCCTATTGCAAAACGAAGCCACCCGAATAAAAGAGCGACTTCAAAAGCGGATTCACGAGGAAGTGAAAGAAGGTCCCGAAGAGCTAAACGCTGTTATAGAAATTCTCAAGAAACAATTGCTCAACAGCATCTCTGCCCTACTCGGGCTACGCGATAAAGAAGTGCGCTTTGTAGATCAATCAGATGAGAGCTTTCAGAAACTAGACGGGGTAAAAACACTGACTGCAGAAAAAATCAGATCAGATTAACGCAACCTAAAGGTGCAATCCACATTCTGTTTTAGGGTTGTTGTTCCACCTACCCTGCCGATCTTTTCCGGGTACCGTGCAATGCGTGCAGCCGATAGAGTAATAACCCTTCGAAACAAGCGGGTGAAAAGGCAGGTGATGGCTCTTCACGAATTCTTCTCGCTCATCGCGCGATACGTCCAAAAGCGGGTAAAACTTTAGAATTCCATTTCGCTCTTCAAAAATATTCAATGAAGAACGGTGGTCGCTTTGCCACGCCATCAACCCCGAAACCCACACCGTAAATTTATCTTTCAGCAACTCCAGTGGCTCCACCTTGTTGATTTGGCAGCAGTAGTCCGGATTCTTTTTCCAGGTTTCATCTCGCGTGGTAAACTCGTGCTTGAATTCTTCGGCGCGAATATCGCGCACCTTCAGATCGTATAATTTAGTGAGATAGTCTTTATAGATCAGCGTTTCTTTAAAATGGTATCCCGTATCGATAAAGAAAACCGGTTGCTCCTTATTTACATTCGAAAAGAATTTCAACAACATTGCCGATGTGGCGGCAAACGAAGAAGTGAGCATCACTTCGGCCAGATCAAAATCGCGATATAATTCTGCAATGCGCTTTTCGGGATCTAAATCCTTGTATTTCGCATTTAGCTTCTCGATCTCCTTTTTGTCGACTACTCTTTTACTGCTTATGATATCTTTCATATCGCCGGATGACTTCGAAAAATTCGGTAAATAAACTTCCTGAAACGCGAATTATGGAAAAAATGTTCGAATATGCCCATTCCAAACATGAGCTTCACCAAAGAATATCATCCTTGCTTTGAACAAAGGAAAAACCTGACAATATTGTAGTCATTGGCCATCAAACACAAATACGAATGTCTAGGCCACCTTTCCGAACTTGCGAAGTGCACGGGTATGCGATGACACGGCACCAAAAAAGGTGGGGTGCTCCAAATAGGGTAAACCGTGCTCTCGAGCCGTTTCACGAACCATATTGTGAATAGCAGGATAATGAATATGGCAGACTTTTGGGAAGAGATGGTGTTCAATTTGAAAATTTAACCCGCCAAATAAATTGTTTACCAACTTATTATCTACTGCAAAATTGCACGTGGTGTACATCTGCAAGTCGGCCCAGGTTAAGTTTACCTTTCCGTCTACCGTAGGCAAGGGGTAAGAAGTTTCTTCTACGATATGGGCCAGCATAAAGATGACAGCCATGATAAAGCCCCCGACAAAATGAGCCAGAAAGAATCCACCCAGTATAGAGTACCATGGCAGGTCTATAAGCACCATCGGCAATGCCAAAAACAAGAAATAATAGAGAATCTTGTAAAAGAACAACCTGAATATTTCCTTTCGAGGAAAAGTTTTTCGGTAGTGCCCGCCTAGCTTGCGCTGAAAAAATTTCTTGTAGTCCTTTACGAAGACCCACATAATGGTGGCCAATCCGTAAAGGAAATAAGCGTATACGTGCTGGAATCGGTGAATTTTTCGAAGTTTTTGGGTCGGTTCAATCCTAAGAAACGACGGTTGGTTCAGGTCTTCGTCGTGATCTGGAATATTGGTATATGAGTGGTGGACAATGTTGTGGCTAATGCTCCATACGTAGTCGTTGGCTCCAACTAGGTTAAAACTCAGTCCCAGCATTTTATTCACCCATGGAATCTTAGAGTACGAACCGTGGATAGCGTCGTGCCCGACGTTTAAACCGAGCATTGCCATAAAAAATCCGTGAAGAAGTGCCAGCGATAAAAGTATCCAAGGCTCCCATCCGCTAAATAAAATCAATCCATACGTACCCGCCCAGCCGGCAATAATTATGGCCGATTTAATAACCATGTGGGTATTAGCTGTAGTGGGAATATTGTTTTTGCGAAAGTAGTCGTTCACCTTTCGATTTACTTCCTTTTGAAAGCTCTTTCCACTCCCTCTGTCGAAGACAACTCTTTGGAATTTTGATTCATCTACCGACTCTTTCATTTCGACCTTCTGCATAATGACTATTTAGTTAGAAGCTAACGATAATTCTCTTGCATTGTTGACAAATGACCTCTCGCAACACTTTTCAATTACCCGAATAACAACTTCGAAGGTAGGTTTATAGTCCACGGCGAACAAGTTATTGGCAATTCATTTACGTTTAGTACAAATACTGGATTTAAAAGCGCTCAAATATGCAAACTTCACTTTGTTGCGCAAAAAATTTTTCTCTACAAGAAACTTTTAATTTCGTTACCTGTTGGAACTCTCAGATTGTTTGCGTTAACTTTGAAGCTCAAAATGAACAACACGCAATTACATCATCATCTTCATTTGGCGGATTTATCCGGGGAGAGTTGATGGTATAATGTTTTGAAAAATATTTTAAACCCTGTCAGCCCCGGCGACAGGGTTTTTTTATGCTTAAAAATCAGAGATGAAAGAAAACAGATTGAAATTAGCCATCCAAAAAGGTGGAAGACTAAGCGAAAAAAGTGTACAACTCCTGAAGAAGTGCGGAATTGAAATTACCAACGGCGGAAAACTGAAGGCCGAGTCTTCAAATTTCCCCCTTGATGTGCTCTACCTGCGCGACGACGATATTCCGCAATACGTTGCAGATGGGGTTGCCGATATCGGAATTGCCGGCGAGAATATTGTCGTAGAAAAAGGCAAAAAGGTAATCGCTTTGGAAAAACCGGGCTTTGCCCGTTGCCGGCTCTCTCTCGCTGTGCCGCGTGAAACAGCGTATGACCAAATAGCTTGGTTTGAAAACAAGAAAATCGCAACCACCTATCCAAACATCACCTTAAACTACCTTCGATCTAAAGGGGTAAACGCTGAGATAGAAGAAATTAGCGGAAGCGTTGAAATTGCACCGGGAATTGGGCTGGCAGATGGAATTTGCGACATAGTGAGCACCGGTAGCACCCTACTTGCAAATGGACTCAAGGAAGTGGAAACGGTAATGAAAAGTGAAGCTTTGCTTATAGGCAATGAAAATTTGAGCGATGAAAAAAATGATATTCTGCGTCAACTTCAGTTCAGGATTCAAACGGTAAGAGCTGCAGAAAAGTACAAGTATATTTTACTCAATGCTCCCGACGAATCGGTTGAAGCCATAACCGCTCTGCTTCCGGGTATGAAGAGCCCAACCGTTTTGCCACTTGCAGAAAAAGGTTGGAGCAGTCTTCACTCGGTGGTGAAGGAACGCGAATTTTGGGATGTAATAGATCAATTAAAGCAAGCGGGAGCCGAAGGGATTTTAGTTTGTCCTATAGAAAAAATGGTAGCATAAATAGTGTCTGTCTATAGAGTCCATTATCGGCGTTGCACTTGATTTGAAAACAGTCATTGACAAGGGTCAAATCCTTGATTTTTAAATCTTCGTGCGCCTTGCTAATGAACTCTCTAGTTCAGCCACTTGAGAGTATTGACAAACACTAAATAGTGTCTGTCCATAAAGTCCGATAGCTGCGTTACGCCTGCCTAATAGCAGGCTTGCTATTGAACTTTCTGGCTCAGACTCTTGACTTGATTGACAGACTTTAAATAGCTTAAGATTCCCGACTTGTGTTGGTTATTGAAAAATAAAGACGATAAAATCAAAATGAAAAAAGCAAATTATCCGGAAAAGGCCGAATGGGATTCCCTTTGCAAAAGGCCCGGTCAAAATGATGGCACCGTCGACGATGCAGTTGCTGAAATCCTTCGGGATGTAAAGCAAAATGGAGACGCGGCCATCAGAAAATTAAGTGAGAAATTTGACGGTTACTGTCCGGAAAACTTTTTGTTGGCGAGCGAAGCTCTAGCCCGGGCGGGAGATGCGCTTAGCGAAAAGTTAAAAGGCGCAATTGACCTGGCCGCGGCCAACATCCAAAAATTCCACGAGAGTCAAATAGAAAGAGTAAAAAAGGTAGAAACCACTGCGGGCGTGGTGTGCTGGCGCAAGAGTTTGCCCATTGAGCGGGTGGGGCTTTACATACCCGGTGGCACTGCTCCACTGTTTTCGACCTTACTTATGCTGGGCATCCCGGCGAGAATTGCCGGATGCAAGGAGATTATAGTCTGCACCCCACCTGGCGCCGAAGGAAAGATTCACCCGGCAATTAGATATGTGGCGAACTTAATCGGGATAGAGAAGGTGTACACCATAGGCGGCGCACAAGCCATCGCCGCCATGGCTTTTGGAACGGAATCTGTGCCGCGGGTAGACAAAATTTTTGGACCCGGAAACGCTTTTGTCACCAAAGCAAAGCAAAAAGTTCAGGAAGAAGGCGTGGCCATAGATATGCCCGCAGGCCCCAGTGA
>JAIVHP010000398.1 GCA_020201045.1 Flavobacteriales bacterium | reverse complement strand
GCTCTATACTCTTGCTGACTTCCCGCTCTTGCTGATTACGGGTGGTCGTGACCGTAGTGCTCATCACCGGGCTTCCGGCCGTAATCGTCAGTTTCACCCGAAGAGTCGTCTCCTTGTTGAACTTTCATTGGATTTTTTTGATCCTGATCTTGTGGCGGATGGTTATGTCCATAGTGCTCGTCGCCGGGCATGCGGCCGTATTCATCGGCCTCTCCGTTCTTCAAATCTTCGCCAGTAGGCGCTTCTTTCTTCTGGAACATTGGATTGTCTTGCTGTTGCTGCTGGCTCGCCGGTGGGTGATCATGTCCGTAGTGTTCGTCACCGGGCATTCTACCGTATTCATCTGCTTCCCCAGAAGGAGCTGCATCTTGCGCCGGAGCACTCTTTTGCTCCTGCTTCGGACTCTTATCTACATCGTTGCTTTTCTGCTTTTTCGGCTCGTTTTCACCGCAACTCCAGAGTGCCACTGCCATCAATGCAATTCCCAAATATTTTTTCAAATCCATAATTATCATTTTTCTTCGCTTTTATACTCTACGTCTTCAGTCACTTTAGGTTCGGTGATGCCCACGCAATTCATATTCGGTAGAGCGCGTGTTAAATTCGCCTAAAGGTATGAAGCCTATTGCCAACCAAAAAGTTTAAGCACCACACGCACCGTTAAATTCTGAAAAAAAACGAACTTATAGCTACATCTTGTCAAGTGAACAGGGAGATTTCGGTATTGAAATTGGATTAACAATTTAAAAATGGTGATATCTGGTTCGGTCAGGATTGGAATACTCAACTAAAAACAACATCGTATTGATGAATCATTCTTCTAAGCCCATTCTGGTATTCAAGTATGGAGGAAATGCCATGACCAACAACCGGCTAAAGAAAGGTGTGGTGAAGGCAATCTCAGAATTAAAGCAAAAGGGATTTGCCGTGGTAGTTGTGCACGGCGGTGGACCTTTCATCAGAGACGCACTCCGTCGCGCAAAAATTGAGTCGGAATTTATAGACGGTCAGCGGCAGACTTCTGTAGATGCACTTGTTTATGTGGAAGAAACACTGAAAGGAAGGGTAAATTCTGAGCTGGTCGGCTTGTTTAATGCTGCAGGTCAGCGCGCGGTTGGATTATCTGGAAAGGACGGAAAAACTGTAATCGCCAAAAAGCGGATCCACCATTCCGAACGAAATGGTAAAATGGTGGAAGTAGACCTCGGCCAGGTGGGTGATGTACATCAGGTGAATCCCAAATTGTTGCACCTGCTTCTCAATAGCGATTTTCTTCCGGTAATAACTTGTATAGCTTCTGATGCTGCAGGCGGAGACTTCAACATAAACGGTGACCTTTTCGCGGGAAACATTGCCGGTGCTCTGAATGCCGACGAATTTATTGTGCTTACCGATGTGGACGGACTTTTGAGTAATAAAGATCTTTCCGAATCAATAATCTCCAGGGCCAACGAACAGGAGATTGCACAGTTGAAAGCGGAAGGTATTATTCAAGGCGGGATGATTCCAAAAACCGATGCCTGCCTTGAAGCTTTGAAAACCGGGGCAGAAAGAGCGCGAATAATAAACGGTACGAAACCCGGGCAAATAAGCGGGCTTTTTGAAAATAAACAAATTGGAACTTTAATCGAAAACTAGAAATTGTGAAAGACCAAAAGTCTACACTGCCAAATTCATTTTACAATAACCTCGATCAGGAACATTACCTTCCTGTATTTAAGCGCTTTCCAATAGCTATATGCTGTGGCTCAGGTTCGCGGGTCCGCGATGCAGATGGCAAGGAATACATCGATGCACTGGCGGGTATAGCGGTCAACAATGTGGGGCATTGCCACCCCAAAGTGGTAGCCGCTATTCGCGAACAAGCGGGAAAGCTGATGCATATTTCGAATTTCTTTGTGAGCGAACCACAGGTGAAACTGTCGAAGAGACTCACAGCTTTAGCCGATATGAGTCGCGTATTTTTTACCAATTCTGGAGCTGAAAGTGTAGAAGGAGCTATCAAACTAGCCCGGAAATACGCGCACAGCAAAGGTCGCGGTGGAACTATTATCTCGTTTCACGGGTCTTTTCACGGGAGAACGATGGCAACCATCGCCACGGGGAAACGGAAAATGCAGGAGGGGTTCGATCCCATCCCGCATGGGTTTAAACAGGTTCCATTTAATGATTTTGAAGCTGTTAAAAATGCAGTTGACAACGACACCGCAGCTATTTTAATTGAACCCATACAGGGCGAAGGCGGAATAAATCCAGCTGATTTATCCTTTCTGAAAGACTTGCGAAAGCTTTGCGACGAAGAAAATATTGCACTTATATTCGATGAGATACAATGCGGCATGGGGCGAACAGGCCACTTTTTTGCGAAAGATCTCTACGGCGTTCAACCGGACATCATGACGCTTGCCAAGGGCCTCGGTGCGGGAGTTCCTATCGGAGCCATCCTTTCCAACGAAATGATTAGTGCCGCCATAGACTTCGGCGACCACGGAACTACCTTTGGCGGGAATCCGCTGGTTTGCGCTGCGGCGCTGGCTTGTCTGGATGTAATTGAAGATGAAAATCTCCTGGAAGCCGCATCGGAAAAAGGGGAGTGGTTTAAACGTGAAGTTTTAAATCTAAACGATCCGCATATTCGTGAAATACGCGGCGAAGGATTAATGCTCGGAATTGATTTTAATTTTGAAGCGAAGCCTATTGTTCTCGATATGCTTGAAAACGGTGTGATCGCAAATGCTACTGCCGGGTCGGTTGTGCGCATTGTTCCACCGCTAAATATCACTTACGAAGACCTGGAGCATATTCTAAAGACGCTGAAAAATTCCATTTTAAAAGTTAAAGCACATGCAGAAGCGTAAGATTGCCATCGTTGGAGCTACCGGGTTTACGGGTTCCGAACTGGTTCGCATTCTCGTAAACCACCCTGATGTGGAGATTGCAGCAATAACATCTGAAAGCCGCAACGGAGAAAGCTTTTCCGATGTACATCCCTTTTTTCAGGGAATTTGCGAGAAGACTTTAATCAAAGCCGGTGAACTGAACCGCGAAGAGATAGATTTAGCTTTTCTGGCGCTACCGCACGGCGTTTCGATGGAGTATGTAGAAAAATTTGCGGATGCGCCTTTTAAAATGGTCGACCTTTCGGGTGATTTCAGATTAAACTCCCCCGACGTTTACACCACCTGGTACAAGAAAAGCCACACCTATCCCGAAGGATTTAAAGATGCGGTTTACGGCATTCCCGAGTTGCATTCTCAAACGATAAAGCAGGCAAAGCTCGTTGCCAATCCGGGATGTTACCCCACATCTGCTATACTTGGACTAGCACCATTG
>JAIVHP010000397.1 GCA_020201045.1 Flavobacteriales bacterium | reverse complement strand
TTCCGTATTTAACCGGTGGGGAGATATGGTTTATACCACAAATGATCCCGATGAAGGATGGAACGGAGATTCTCCAGATTTGGAATATTACGCCCAGTCAGAAGTTTACATCTGGCGCGTGAGCATTGAATTTCCCGATGGCTCCAAAGAATGGAACGGCCATGTTACATTGGTTCGGTAAAGATCTAGAGAAGATTAAAACAGGTTTGCCGAAAACTGATTAGAGTAGGCGACAAAAAAATAAAGTACCATGAAAAAATTAACACTGATTTTAACAACGCTGTTTTTCGGAATAACCGCGGCAACGGCCCAAAACGGGTACAACATTTACGAAAACAACTCCCTGGGCTTACCAGAGAAAACGGGCTCATACGAGCAAAACCGATCGGGTGGGTACGACATCTATCAAAACAACGAATTGGGACTACCCGAAAAGACCGGAGAAGTTAGACCGAATGCAAACGGGAACTACGACGTGTATGAAAACAACCAGCTCGGACTGCCCCAAAAAACGGGGTCTTACCGCGAGAATTACAACGGAGAAATAGACGTTTACGAAAACAACAGCCTCGGATTGCCGCAAAAAACCGGCACTATTTCGCCAAATTACAGCGGTGGAAATGACATTTACCGAACCAATGAATTGGGACTGCCCCAAAAAACTGGCGAAACACGTCCGAATTACAATGGCGGCACAGACATTTACAAAAACAACCAAATCGGATTGCCCGAGAAAACCGGGACGGTAAAACCCAAAAGCAATTTCTGGTAAAAAGCCGGTATTTAAACGGTTATGGGAGATGCAGTTGCTCGGGTGGATACGGTCATAGTGATCGAGCAGCGCAAATTTTCGGTCTAACGGAAAGGCCTTTTCAACGAAGTCCGTTAAGAGCGGAAGCTCAAAATCCCAGTGGCACACCTGGTATTCAGTCTGCAAGGTAAAATAGCGCATTTCGCCAATCGGGGTTATTGCATCCCCCTAAATAAAGATCCATTCGCAAAAGCAGACTTTGAAGTTTTGAGATGCACCGAAACGCATGTTTCGAGACGTTCCAAATATTGGCACTTTTGGCGTGGGTGATTACGAAGCGGCCCTCAATACCAAAAACGACTCGGATTATTTGATGAGCATGGCTTGAGATGGTTGTCGGTATTGCGTTTCGCAAAGGTGAAATAGCAACAAGCATAAATTGTGCGTGGAACTCACACAGGTTTATTGAGAGACGGGAATCGCATCACTTTTAAGCCAGGATGTTTCATAAATTGCCCATTCTTTTTTACATGACGTCAATAGCAATTACACCTGTAATCTATGATGTATTTATGAAATCGCTCACCGTAAGAATCTGAATCTCCGTATCCACCATTCCTGAAGCTAGACCAGTTGCTTGACGGTATACTGCAAAACACGTAAGCATTTGTACTGTAACTGTAGGCGTTGTTTTTTATTTCAGCAACTACATAAGTTCTCATTTCATAGGTGTAAGCGGTCACTTCGTGCAGCCACTCAGAGTCTAGTGTGTAACTCGAAATTGAAGCTTTCCTAAAACCTTCTTCTACAATGAAATCTTTCAGTTCATCACATGAAACATCTTGGGCCTTGCTGTTAAACGATAGTGCAGATAGCATAGCGATCAAAATGAAAATCGGTAGTCTTTTGAGATGTTTAGACAAGATCATAGCGAAGATGAATTAGGTGAGTACGGTCAAGATAGAGAATGAGTTGGCTATTTCAAAGTCCTTGAGTACCGTAAAGGATGCTTCCACGGGCACCAAACCCCGCGGTCGCAGCATCCAACCTGTAAAAGATCCCCCCTCACCTTCCCCACCCGTTCAAACCTCGGCACGCCAGCAACGCCGAAGCCCGTGCATCCCATTTCGCGGAAGCCCCAAACCTTCCGTGGCGCTCCTTCGAGCGAGTCGTCTGGGCAAAACCAGATTTTTTCGTGCTGCGAGGTGAGTTGCTCTTCGCCACCTTACGATAAAGCTCAAAAATTGAGTTTGACTGGACCTGCTGTTTTTCGCAGGCTTCTTATCTTGCTGGTTGTTTCAATCATCAAAGGGAGTGAGCGGTAAGAAAAAAAAACAACTGAGGCATACGAGGCGATTTGATTTATTCAGCAATCAATGCGTTACTGTGGGCTTTATTTTATGGCTCCTATATTCCCTTATTCTATATGCCTTCTTTCAGTTGTTGCGGGAAGCTTTCAGACTGACCCCTTTTCCACTTGAACCGGGTTGGTTTTTGGTACTGACCGAAGAAGAACGGTACCTGTATAATGTGTTTTTTGCTGCCATCGCCGTGGGAGCCGGATACTTAATGGCCATGGGGTATATTCTGCGGTCCTTTCGCTTTGCTCGAGATCGAAAAAAACGGAGGCAAGCAAGGCGAACCCTAAACGTTCAGGGGTTCTTCACCTGGTCTTTTCATGTGTGGTTCGGGGAAATGGGACTGGTTTTAGGCTTGTGGTACTTCACCTTTCCACTTCAATACGATTTCATTATACATGAAGAGCTCCCGTGGACTTTAGCGCTACTACCACTTGTGGTTTTCTTCGCACTTTGGCCCGACTTGAGTCGGTTCGTCAAGCGCATAAAAGGACTTTATATCTCGGTAGCTACGCTCATCTTTTTTTCATTGTCATTTGGATTGGCCTTCGTCAACTTCATGGATTACAAACGAATCGATAAAATAGTACAAGAAGCTTTTGTGGAATACGCTTACGACTTAGAATTACCTGTAAGCAGTTATTCTGAAAGGCTTTATAAGTTGTCGCTGGTTGAGAATATTTACGTTGTGAGGGATACCCAGCACGTGAATGAGCCAGTAATTTTTAGTGGTGATATAGAACAGCGGGAGTCGATTGCCAGTCTCAACGATGCTGTGATCAAGTCTTTGAACAATTTATGGGATGTTGAAAAGCCATACTTCACCGTTAACCTCTTTATAGACCGGCGACTCCCCATGGGAGAAGTCAAGCCGGTATTGGCGGCATTGCGAAATGCAGGTGTGGCTAAGGTTCAATTCTCTACAGGACGTAAAGGTGGAAAGTACCCGACCCACTTTCCGGGGTATCGGTATTCGGGGATTCCGTTAAGCTTGATTGGCGCAAGCGACCCGTCATCTGAAGAGCAGATTTCAAACGCAGATTCGGTGGAAGTTGTAATAGCAAACGACGCCCTGATTTGGAATGGAGAGAAGGTGAGTAGGGCTGAACTCGAAGATAATGTGAAGTCTTTGACCGCAGGCGCTAAAGGGCAGAAAATGATTGTGGTGCACGTTGAAAATAAAGTGAGCTATGAAGCGTGTATTGCGGTTTTGGATGATCTTTTGATGTCGGG
>JAIVHP010000168.1:3446-6351 GCA_020201045.1 Flavobacteriales bacterium | reverse complement strand
GCCGATAAGTAGTAGCACCGTTCCACCTAAAAAGACGAAAGGTCTTATACCATTGAGGGCATAACCCAAAAACTGCTTGTAGTAGTTTTCAAGT
Source organism: Flavobacteriales bacterium (assembly GCA_020201045.1). GTDB lineage: Bacteria > Bacteroidota > Bacteroidia > Flavobacteriales_D > Cryomorphaceae > JAIVHP01. The sequence continues at coordinate 6,257 of JAIVHP010000168.1, read as the reverse complement.
TTCGGAAGAATCCTGTTTTGCAGGAGTTTGGTACCAGGAGTGAGGAGATAAATATTTAGGATTCCCGAAATACCGATAAAGAGCGATATATTCCCAAAGATCATCACAGTGCTTTGATCTGCGGCGATAGAAACGGCATCTAAAAAGATACCCACCGCAACAAAAATAAGGCTGTTTCGGAGCATTTTTCGCTTGTTGATATCGGGCTCGCCTACTTTCATGTAAACAGACGTAAGCACGGGGTTGATTACCAATGCAACGAAGAGCGAAGACGATAAAACGATGATGAGCGTAATGGGCAAAAAGAACATAAACTCGCCGAAAAGTCCGGGCCAGAAAGCAAGGGGCAAAAAGGCCGCAAGTGTAGTGGCAGTAGATGCGATAATGGGCACGGCAACTTCCCCAACTCCGAGTTTGGCCGCTTGTATAGGCGGATAACCTTCGTCCATTAAGCGGTAGATATTCTCAACCACCACAATACCGTTGTCTACGAGCATTCCCAGGGCCAAAACCAACCCGAAGAGCACCATTACATTCAGCGTTACGCCAAGCGCGCCGAGAATAAGAAAACTGAGCAACATGGAGAGCGGAATGGCGATACCTACAAAAAGAGCGTTTCGCAAACCGAGAAAAAACAGTAGTACGCCCGTAACGAGCAATACCCCGAAGATAATGCTGTTCAGCAGTTCATCAACCTGGGTGCGGGTTTGATCACTCTGATCGTTGGTAATAGATATTTGCAGATTGTCGGGGAATATATCGGCCTGAGCCTTTTCGATGATTTCAGAGATTTTATTTGATGCTTCAATCAGGTTTTCACCCGCGCGTTTTTTCACATCGATCATCACCACGGGCTTGAGGTACTCCCGAGCGTAACTCTCCGTTTCTTCTTCACCAAAACTCACATCAGCCACATTTTTCAGGTAAACCACTTCCTGATTTTCGCGCTTTACAATCACGTTTTCTATTTCCGATACATCGCGAAACTCTCCAATAATACGGACGTTTCTGTTAAACTCATCCACCAGAAAATCACCTCCGGAAATAGTGACATTTTCCTGCGAAATGGCGTTTGCAATATCGTCGAAGCTTATTTCCATGGCTTCGATGGCGAGTAGGTCTACATCTATTTTCACCTCCTTGTCCATCACTCCGCGTATATCGACTTCGGTGATTTCGGGGAGGTCTTCTATCTCATCTTCGAGGTACTCGGCGTAGTCTTTGAGCTGTTCTATGGCAAAATCGCCCGAGAGGTTGATGTTCATAATCGGCATCATCTCCGAAATATTCAGCTCGAAAACATTGGGGTCGGAAGGAAGGTCTTGCGGAAAATCGCGGTCGCTCATGGCGATATCTACCTTGTCTTTTACCTTTCGAAGCGCTTCATCTACGCTTACATCAAAGTTAAACTTCACCTGAATGGTAGAGTATCCCTGAACGCTTGTAGAGTTGATTTCATCTACACCGGTAATGGCGTTGATTTCCTTTTCGAAAGGGCGGGTGATCAATTTTTCAATATCCAGCGGCGAGTTTCCGGGATAAGGCGTACCCACGTAAATCTCGGGCGTTACCACATCGGGGAAGTTCTCCTTCGGCATACTCATGTAAGAAGCAATTCCACCTATTAAAATGATAATTGCCAGAACGAATACCGTGGTTTTATTATTGACGGAAAGGGAAGAAAGTCCAAATTCTTTGAAGCCCTTTCCGCTTTTTTCGGGAGTGTTTTCTGCCATTTCTATACGGTAATTTTTTTCACTTTATCTCCATCGCGCACCTTTCGCGAGCCTTTGTCAATCAGTTCATCGCCTTCGGCAATTCCATTCTTCACAACGGTTTTCCCTTCATAAGAGAGCCCTGTAGTTATCGGTGTTTTTCGCGCCACCCTATCATCGTACTCATCCGTTTTTATGGTAAAAACATAATCTTCACCCGCTCCATCTTGCATAATCACAGACGATGGTATTACAATCGCTCCTTCTTCGGTATAATCGTTTATTTTGAGAACTACCAGGGAATTCGGCCGGAGCAAATCAACTTTTTCCTCTATATCCACCCGGATTTCGAAGGAGCGGTTTGCGGGATTTATATAGTCCCCCACCCTTGAGATAGCCGACTTCATGGTGTCAGTTCTATTTACGATTACCCAAACCGAGTCTCCTTTGGAGATTTTGCCCAAATAGCGCTCGGAAATATCTGCGTTGATGTAGAGCTCATCGAGATTTATCAATCTTACTACAGGGCTCGACATCCCTACCAACTCACCGATTTTGGGGAATATCTTGTCTACTACCCCATCGAAAGGAGCCACGAGCGATGATTTTTGCTTCTGTTGTTGCAGGGTAGCCAGCGAACTTTCCAACGATTGCTTTCTGTTCTTGGCTTCCAAAAATTGTACTTCGCTGCCCACGTTTTGGTCCCAGAGTCTTTTTTGCTTCTCGTAAAGCGTTTGGGCTAAATCGAGCTGAGTTCGTATTTCGGCGATATTCTTTTCAATTAGTTCAACATCTTGTGTAATCAGGGTTTGGCCTTTCCTTACGGATTGCCCTTCTTTTACTGCGATGGATTGAACCGCTCCGGAATTCTCGGCGTAAATGGTTGCCGATTTATCGGATTGTACATTGCCGTAAACTTCAAAGTAGTGCTTAAAAACATCTTTGCCAGCCAGGATTTCCGTAACCAGCTTATCATCTGAAGTAGAATCTTTCTCTGCGATTTCGCGATCTAAAGCGAAGATTTTATCGTCTATTTCCGTGCGCACCTGTTTAAGGGAGTCGCGCTCGGCCTTGAGGTTATCGAGCGGTGTTGTTT
>JAIVHP010000168.1:0-3355 GCA_020201045.1 Flavobacteriales bacterium | reverse complement strand
CAAGAGGCGTTGTTTCTTCGCCGGCGCAGGAAGCGAGCAGTAATCCGGCAAAAACTACTGCAATAAGTGAAGAATATGTTCTTTGTGTCATCGTCGTTTTGATTTAAAAAATATTGAGCGCGCGATCGAGCTCTTGTTTTGCACTTAATAATTCAAAGGCGGCTTGAATGGCGTTGCTTTGTTCTTGAAGTAATTGACTTTGCGCCACATTTAACTCCAGGCTGGTAACAACTCCTTCCTTGTATTTGATAGTAGTTTTATCGAGAATGCGCTGGGCGAGCTCCACACTCGATTTTTGGTTTTGGTACACCTTCAAAGCATTTTGGTAATTGCTTCGCGCCCTTTGCATATCGAGAGCTAAATTCTCGCGGGTTTGCCGGAGTTGCATTTCGCTTTGCTCGAGCCCTATTTGCGCCTGCCTTACCTTGGCCTGCCGCTCAAAACTGCTCCAGATCGGTATGTTTAGCGTAGCTCCGACGATGGTTGTAGGAAACCAGGGCTCCTCGGTATCCGTAAAATTAAACTGGTTCCGCTGGCCAACTTGCTGGTGGTTAAAAAAGGCGCTAAGCGAAGGATAGTAAGCGGCTTTCTCTCCCTTTACGGTGAGTTCCTGGATTTCGCGGTTGGTTTTAGCCAACATCAAATCGGGGTGGGTTTCCAGGTTGGGGTCGCGCTCCAGATATTCCCGGTCGTTGCTCATCGCCACGAGCGATTCAATATTGTCGGTGAGTTTTAATTCGGTTTCAATGGGCAAGCCAATAATAAAATTGAGTGACCGGGCGCTTATTTCATATATACGCTGTGTATTGTCCAGGTTTACCTGAATTTGATTTTTATTGAGCAGGAGCTGATCTACATCCTGTTCTTCCGTAAAGCCGCTTTCATAGAGCTTTTGTGTTTCTTCGAGTGTTTGGTTAATATTTTCAAGGTTGTCTTCCAGAATTCGCGCGTTTTCTTCTGCGAGCAAAACCGAGTGGTATGCTTCGGCCACGGAGAGTTTGATCTCCTGCTCGGTTTTCTTCTCTTCGTTTCTCGAGAGTTCCACAACCACACGCGACGCCTTTAAGCCGATAAAATACGTACCGTCAAAAAGCAACTGCGAAGCGGATACCTGCGCCGTAAGGTTATACTGGGTTCCGAATTGCACCTCGTCGAATTCGCCGGGCTGGCCGCCGGTAAACTCCGAAGGGATTAAAGACACCGGAAGATCCAGAAAATTCTGAAGCTCGGCCTGGGCATTAACCTGTGGAAGTCCGATGGAGAGCACTTCGCGTACTTCTTCTTTTTTCTTAGCCGTGTTGTACCTGGCGTTTCGCGTAGAATAGCTGCTGTCTATTGCCATTTGCTTGGCTTCGCGCAGCGATAATTCCAGCGATTGCCCAAAGGAGCCCAACCCTAAAAACACAGACAAAATAAGTAATGTTGCCTTCTGCATTTACCTAATTATTAGACTGTTCTTTATAAAACTTTTCGAAGTATTTAATTCCCTTTTCACTTGCAATTCCGCGCATTTGATGAATAAACATTTGCTCGTAAACTTCGGGAATGCTGAACTCCTGAATGGGGAATAGCTGCGGGTCAAAAATCACATTCATCCGTGTAATCCAGAGCCGCGTGTGGATCTCCACATCGATATCTTTGCGGAAGAACCCCTCTTTGATTCCCTTTTTTAGATTTGCCCGGATCACTTCGGCCGTAAGGCTTTCTTTGGTTTCGTGCAGCATCGCCCACGCTTCGGGGTAGTATTTTTCGAGATCGTAAAAAATGGAAGGATGAATTTCTCGAAGCTGTTTAAGCACGTGCTTGCTTATTTCAAAATTCTCCTCCACGGCGTTGAGCTTTCTACTCACAATCTCGCGAATACCGGTCTCGTTCTCTGCGCAGTCGTATTCCATGCATCGCATAACCAACTCGCGCTTATCGCTAACGTATTGGTAGAGCGTTTTTTTCGACACGCGGAGCTGACGGGCAATGTCGTCCATGGTCATGCTCTTGATTCCGTAGGTCATAAAAACCGAGATCAATTGCGGGATCATTTCGCAAAACTTCTCTTTCTGTTCTGATTCTTTTGTCATAATCGGCGGCAAAAGTAAGGAACAATAAATACTTTGGAAACATTTTGTGTAATTTTCGTTTCCATAGTTTTTTATTGAGGCCAAAAACAATATCCTTTTCGCTGCTGCGGAGAAAAATATCTCGACATACAGCGGTCAAACCTGGGGTACGCTCCATCGAAATTTCGTTCATTTGTAGCCGCAAAAATCTCTTTTATGAAATTTGGAAGCATTAAGGAACTCCTGAATCAGAAACCCGAAGAGCAGGAAATAGAAGCTAATGGCTGGGTTAGAACTTTTCGGAGCAACCGATTTATCGCGCTAAGCGATGGTTCAACCATTCACACCATTCAGGCCGTGGTAGATTTTGAGAAACTCGATGAATCTACCCTTCGCAGTATCACCACCGGGGCAGCCATTGGAGTAAAGGGAAAACTTGTCGCTTCTCAAGGCTCGGGTCAGGCGGTAGAGATCCAGGTAACCGAAATTGAGATTCACGGCATATCACCAGCCGACACGTATCCGCTACAACCCAAAAAACACAGCCTGGAATTTTTGCGCGAAAAGGCGCACCTGCGCATGCGAACCAACACCTTTGGCGCGGTATTTCGCGTGCGGCACGCTTTGAGTTATGCCATTCACAACTATTTTCACGAGCGGGGTTTCTTCAATATCCACAGCCCGATTATTACCGGCAGCGACGCCGAAGGAGCCGGCGAAATGTTTCGGGTTACTACGCTTGACTTGGAAAACGTGCCCAAAACCGAAGACGGGAACGTAGATGTGCGAGAAGATTTTTTCGGGAAAGAAACCAACCTCACCGTATCGGGCCAGCTAGAAGCCGAACTCGCCGCCATGGGATTGGGTAAGGTCTACACCTTTGGGCCCACTTTTAGAGCGGAGAATTCAAACACCACTCGGCATTTGGCGGAGTTTTGGATGATTGAACCCGAAGTGGCCTTTGCGGATCTCACAGACAATATGGATCTCGTAGAAGACTTCTTGAGCCACCTCGTAAAATTTGCCCTCGAACACTGCAAAGACGATTTGGCTTTTTTGGCGAGCCGGGAAGCAAACGAAGATAAAACCAAGCCGGCGAATGAAAGACAGGCTATGCCCCTACTCGACCGGTTGAGCTTTATTGTGGAAAACGCTTTTGAGCGGGTTACCTATACCGATGCCATTGAAATACTGCGCAACTCCAAGCCTTTTAAAAAGAAAAAATTCAAGTTTCCCGTGGAGTGGGGAAAAGACTTGCAGAGCGAGCACGAGCGCTACCTGGTGGAAAAACATTTTGAAAA
>JAIVHP010000167.1 GCA_020201045.1 Flavobacteriales bacterium | reverse complement strand
GGTTATCATATAACTTAATCGCTAACTCCCTGATGTTGTAATAAATGCATTTCGCGAAATCCTGAACCCGTTTCGGGGTAAGCGAAGCAATCCCGAACTTGTTTCGGGGCTCTCCGTCTATTTGGTGGAGCACAAGAGTCAACACTATTTGTTTTAAATGATTTACGCAGAGTGCGCAGAGAAAAAGGACAACCAAAGCTCAAACTGATGAGTACACCGAGGATCGCGAGCGATCAGTGAGATACCCGACGACATTTTTCTCTGCAAGTTCTCACAGCGTGCTTGCACCCTTAAGCCTTATGCGCAATCCCGAACTTGTTTCGGGGTAAGCGAAGCAACCCCGGACTTGTTCCGGGGCTGTGTTCTCGCTAAAACACGCCCTGCTCGTCCGTTTTCTCACTTCACCTCCGCCATCCGGCGGAGCTCAAGCGTCGGCGTTGTTTTTTTTTGCGTAAAGCTCTCATAAAGCTCAATCTCTTTAACTTTGATAATCAGTTTATGACCTCTCGGAGATAGATTTCACTTCACGCTCAGATTCGCCGTTGTAACCACTTAGCGGTCTGATTATTTTATTGTCGGCGCGCTGCTCAATGATGTGTGCGCACCATCCGGTAACGCGGCTCATCACGAAAATAGGGGTGAACATATCTATTTCGAAGCCCATCATATAGTAGGCCGGTCCTGCAGGAAAGTCGAGGTTAGGGTGAATTCCTTTTTCAGAAACCATGGTTTCTTCCAGAATATTCGCGATTTCCAACCATTTCTCTTCTCCGGTAAACGAAGCCATCTTTTCGGTGTATTTCTTCATGGTGGGAACGCGCGAGTCTCCTTTGCGGTAAACGCGGTGACCAAAACCCATCACTTTTCTCTTTTCTTCAAGTGCGGTAAGCATCCATTGCTTCGCTTTTTCCGGATCGCCCACTTCTTTGAGCATATGCATTACCTGCTCGTTTGCTCCGCCGTGAAGGGGGCCTTTCAATGCGCCAATTCCGCCTACTACCGCGCTGTACATATCGCTGGTGGTAGAAGTAATTACGCGGGTGGTAAAGGTAGAAGCGTTAAAGCTGTGCTCTGCATAAAGAATAAGCGAAACGTCGAATGCTCTGATCACTTCTTTTGCCGGAACCTTATCAAAACACATGTGAAAAAAGTTCTCGCTGATGCTCAGGTTTTTGTCGGGATCGATTAATTCCTTGCCTTTTGCATGGCGGTAACTCGCGGCAATGATGGTCGGAATTTTCGCCAATAGGCTAATGTACTTTTCAATGCTGGTTTCTTTGGAATCGTCCCAAATTCTGGGGTCTTCCATGCCCACAAAGCTCACTGCTGTTCGCAGCGTATCCATGGGGTGAGCTTCTTTTGGAAAACGCTCGATAACCGCTTTTAGGTCGGCGCTAATTCCGCGTTCGCCGCGCTCAACCGCCGTAAAGGCATCGAGCTGCGCCTTGTCGGGCAAGTCGCCGTTTACAAGCAAAAACGCCACTTCTTCGAAGTTGCATTTTTCCGCGAGATCCTGAACCTTATATCCACGGTAAACCAGTGAATTGATTTCGGGCATTACTTTAGAAATGGCCGTGTCGTCGGCAACTACGCCGGCGAGGCCTTTTGGTGCTATTATTTTGTCTGACATATCGTTATTGGTTTATGTTCTAGTTCGTTTACTATAATTCAAAATTGTAAAGCTTACTGTCGTAGGTGTTGTAAGCCTCGTAATCGAGCACTTCGTACAAGCGCTTTCGGGTTTGCATCTTGTCTAGCAAACCCTCTTGTGTGCCCTTCTCTTTTATTTCGCCCAGCCCTGTTTCTACTGCGTGCATGGCGAGCCTTTGGGTAGTAACCGGGTAAATCACCAGGTTAAAACCGAGGTTTTCGAGCTCCGATTTAGACAAGAGCCGCGATTTTCCAAACTCGGTCATATTTGCCAGAAGCGGAACGTCAATGGCTTTTCGGAAAGCTTCGAACTCTGATTCGTCTTTCATCGCTTCGGGAAAAATCATATCGGCGCCGGCATCTACATAAGCCTTTGCGCGATCTACCGCTTTGTCTAAGCCTTCCACTCCGCGCGCGTCTGTTCGGGCTATCAAAAGGAAATTAGGATCGGGCTTTGCATCGGCTGCAGCTCTTACTTTCTGAACCATTGCATCGGTAGAAACCAATTCCTTGTTGTCTAAATGGCCACATCTTTTGGGATTTATCTGATCTTCCATGTGGCATCCCGCCAGGCCCAGGTAGTTGAGTTCCTTAATGGTTCGGGCCACACTCATGGTTTCGCCAAACCCCGTGTCGATGTCCATGATGGTAGGAAGCGAAGATACCCTGGCGATAGATGCGGCAAATTGACTCACCTCCGTCAGGGTGGTCATCCCGATATCGGGCAATCCCATAGAGTTTGCCATTACTGCTCCAGATACGTAAACGCCATCGAAGCCGGTTTGCTCAATGAGCATGGCCACCATGGGGTTGTAGGCTCCGGGAAACTGAAGCAATTTTCCCGATTCCAGGGATTTTCTAAACGCTGCGCGCTTTTCGGATGCGGGGGTGTCGTTTATAATCATTAAAAAATTCCTTTTTGGTTTGGTTTGTTTTCCCTTACCGCTTCCAATGGCATTTCAACGGTAAGCCCGTCTATTTGATCTGCGGAAAGGCCACTGAGTTTTTCTGCCAAACCGATGAAACGGTCGCGCTCTGCTTTCTCGATAATGCCCTCGGTGAGCATATCAAATTTACCGATGTAGTTGGGGCGTACAAATGGTCTGGCTCCCGCTGGGTGAGCGTTGGCGCGTTCTATTTCGTCGCTGATTTTTTCGCCGTCTTTCATGGTTATCACAACCCTTCCGCCAAAGGCTTTTTTATCGGGGTCTTTATCGTGGTAGAGTTTGGTCCACTTTTCTACTTCCACGGTAGAGATTTTCTTCCACAATTCAACCGTTTCGGGTTTTTGCGCCCTTGATGGCTCGTAAGATTTTACGTGGTGCCAGGTGCCGTCTTCCAATGCAACGGCAAAGATGTACATAATGCTGTGGTCAAGGGTTTCGCGGCTGGCGTGTGGATCAAATTTTTGTGGATCGTTAGAGCCGGTCCCAATCACGTAGTGTGTGTGGTGCGACGTCTCGATCAAAATATGCTCAATATCTGAGAAGTTGCTGATTTTGCTTCGCATCCTGGCGGCCAAATCAATCAGCGCCTGCGATTGGTATTCTGCGCTGTGCTCTTTGGTATACGTCTCCAGAATGGCTCGTTTTTCTTCGCCGGGCTCGGGTAGGGGAATGGTGTATTCCGCATCGGGACCGCTAAGTACCCAGGCTATCACGCTGTCTTCTCCTTCGTAAATAGGCGATGGGCTTTTTTCTCCGCG
>JAIVHP010000166.1 GCA_020201045.1 Flavobacteriales bacterium | reverse complement strand
AATTACCGAACGATCCGTAACGTAGGCGTATGTGCCGTCTGATTTTTGAAACCGGTATTCGGTCAAATAATTTATTCGTCTGGGATCTGCGATGGCATTATCGAGCGATTTCACCGTATTTTCGCGATCGTCGGGATGTATGGCCGAAGTCCAGTTGCTCGATTCTACCTTTCGCGTACCGGTTTTATATCCGAAAAGGGTTTTGAATCCAATACCCCAAAAGACTTCACCTTTTTCGAAATCCCAATCCCAGATGGCATCGTTGGTGGCCTGCGTTACTTTCTGAAAACGCTCACGAGACTCTATGAGTGAGAGCTCGAATTTTTTACGCATCGAAATATCGCGAAAGTATATGGATAAACCTTTTTCATTGGGGTACGCCGATACTTCCAGCCACAGTCCTAACTTGTCGTAAAAAGCCTCAAACGATGTTTGCCGCCCCGTCTCTACTGCTTTATGGTATTCTGTATAAAACTTGGTGTCCACCGCATCGGCGTAAACATCCCAAAGCACCTTGCCTTCAATTTCGCTCCTATCTCTGATCAGAATCTCTTCTGCCTTTTTATTCCAATAGGTAACCACCCAGTTGTGGTCTACTGCGAAGAAAGCATCGCCAATACTTTCCAGAATGGTGTTCTTTTCCCGTAGTATACTCAATAGTTTTTGATCTGCTTCTTTTCGAGAAGTAATGTCGAAGCGGGCGGCCAGGTAGCGGTTCGGTTTTCCATCGGTATCCATAAAAGGCACCACGGTGGTGTAAACCCAATAAAAGCTCCCGTCTTTGGCTTTGTTTTTAATCTCGCCCTTCCACACCTTGCCGGAAGAAATCGTTTTCCAGAACTCTCGAAAAAATGCACTTCCGTGATATCCCGAATTTATAAGCCGGTGTGTTTTACCAATAATTTCATGGCGCTCGTACTGCGCGATTTTGCAAAAATTTTGGTTCACATCAAGTATCACACCTTTCGCATCGGTTATTGCCAGAATCGCCGATTGATCCATGGCAAATTTGTAGTCTTCCAGCTCTTTTACACTCCGTTGAAGTTCGAGCTCTACAACTTTGCGCTGATGGATATCCTGAATGCTACCGTAAAGGCCAATGCACTTTCCTTCTTTTACCTTAGGGATTGCCATCACCTTAACCCAGCGGTTGTTCCCCTCTGCCGTAATAATCGGGGCTTCATATTCGAATGCCTTATTTTTTTTGACACCATTTTCCGACATTTTCATGATACGGTCGCGGTAGTCGGGATGGTAAAAGGTATTTGCCGATTTTATGTCGGCTAAATCCTCCGATTCCATTTCGTGTATCTCATAAGTTGTGGGCGACCAATAAATTTTCTGATTTTGAAAGTCTGCTTCCCAACTTCCTATTCGTGCAGCATTGGCAGCATCTTCTAAGAGTATCTCTGGAGATTTCTGATCGGTGATGTTCAGTCCCAATCCCAAAAGAAGCCCTTCGGTTTCGAGGGGGGTAAATGTCCAGCGAATTTTGCACGCATCCCCCTGTTTGGTTAGTATTTCGCAATCTAAGCTAGTGGGCTCTTTATTCCGGAGAATTTTCCCCCTGTCTTTGGCGTTTTCTACCAGGAGGTCGAGTGTTTGTCCTTTCGCATCCGAAAAAGTGTATCCGGTAATTTTAGTGAATCCCTGATTGATATAGGCTATTCCAGTCTCGTGATATTTACCGTGAATCGATTCTAAAATTACAATGGCATAATCTACATTGGCATTCACCTTTTCAATAAGCTGCAAATTTCGCTGCCGCTGCTTTTCCGCGCTAATATCTGCGTATACCCCCACCAGTTTCTTGCTTCCGCCACTCACATGAAGTTTTGCGCGGACATTTACCCAGGTAAAATCACCGCTGGCGTTTATAAGCCGCTTGTCCAGGTTTATTTCCGGCCCGCCCCTCAGGCTTTGATCCAGGGCTTTTTGCCATCTAAATCTATCGTCTTCGAAGATCCGGTTTTGGAAGGTGTTCTGATCGACTTTAAAAGATTGGGGGGCTTCACCGAGCATTTCAAATACGCAGTCTGACCAATAAAAACAACCGGTTTCTGTATCGAGTTCCCAAACGGCCGTCTGAGTTAATTCTTCAAAGTGTTTTAAATCCACTGGTCTATCTTATTTACGCTCTAAATTTGCACTATTGCTGCGATGTAGTTTAATCGAAAGAACCCACTTCAATACGTTGCTTCTACATTGGTATTCCGGTCTATTAACCGGTAGGTAACTCCATAAATTTCAAACTCGCAGACCAAATCAACAGAAACATCCGGACCCCACTTTGGCCCTTTTGTCACCGTGGCGGACACCTGGTAATCTGCATTTCGGTTGGGATTTTTATACGAAGCTATCCAAATGTCGTTGCTATTGAGAACGAAATTTCGCTTGAGCTCGATCACCCCGGTTATGGCCGCGCTGTCTACATCTGTAAGTTTTACGCTACTGCGCATATCGCTTCCATTTTCTTCTGCTATGGGCATAAAATCTCTGTAGGTGTAAGATGTTAATACCAATGCATTATCATTTACGTAAACGGTGTCTGCGCTTTGTCTGAGTTGATTGGCGAGGGTTGGGTTAGACAATACATTTCCATCGTGACTTTCCTTATCGCAGGAAAGCAAGGCAAGAGAAAGGATAATCACCAATAAACGACTCATGATGTGGTGTTCTATTTGATGTTTCATAACGCACCCCAATAAAAGCAGTTCTTTTTTACTTTTTACTGAACGCTGGCTATCGTCATCTTAAACGAAACTACTAAAACTATTGGGCTTTCAAAAGATTCCAGCTTTTATTGATTTCCTTTTACTTCTTTTTTGATAGACATTCAATTCGGTGCACAGTGCGTTTGCTGGATTTCTTAATTTGATAGAACATCGGGGCTATTATCTTTGCCCTTTTAGAAGTCAACTCTATGAAGAAAGTAACAGGTATTGGCGGAATATTTTTTAAATGTGAAAGCCCCGATGAAACAAAAGCGTGGTATAGTGAAAACCTCGGTTTGGAAACAGACGCCTGGGGTACAAATTTCGAATGGCGACAGGCTGGCGATCCGGGCAAAAAGGGATTCACCCAGTGGAGTCCGGCATCTGAAAATTCCAGGCATTTCCATCCATCGCAAAAAGATTATATGATTAATTACAGGGTTGCCGACCTCGTGGCTCTGGAAGCGGAACTGCGCAAAGCCGGAGTGGAAATTTTAGATGAGATGGAGACTTTTCCCTATGGTAAATTTCTTCACATCATGGATCCGAATGGAGTGAAAATTGAACTGTGGGAACCCAACGACGAAGCCTACGACGAGATTGTTGAGGGCAGAACTTGCTAACCTATCATATAACTAAATCGCTAACATCCAGATTATG
>JAIVHP010000165.1 GCA_020201045.1 Flavobacteriales bacterium | reverse complement strand
TCGCGAACCTTTGGGTTATGAATAAAGCTGGTTACACCCTAATTCCACTGCGCCTCTCAAACCCCACCAGATGCTGCGGCAGGATAACCTGACAGGTTTCTTTTAACCTGTAAGGTTTTAGCGTAAAGACCCACTGGTAGTCTACCATCAAGCTTTGTGTGTTTTTGAAGATTCTAAAAGGGCGCTGTTCACTTTTATTTATTGAGACCTTACAGGTGTTTGAAAACCTGTCAGGTCAGGGAGTGCGAACCTTCGGGTTATGAATTAAGCTGGTTATACCCTAATTCCACTGCGCCTCGCAAACCTCACCAGCTACTACAGCAGAATAACCTGACAGGTTTCTTTTAACCTGTAAGGTTTTAGCGTAAAGGATCGCCGGCGGCCTTCCTTTTGATTGAATCCCTTTAAGCTTTGAATGTTTTTGAAGGTTCTCAAAGCGAGCTGCTCTCTTTTATTTATGGAAACCTTACAGGTGTTTGAAAACCTGTCAGGTCATGGGAAGCGCGAACCATTGGGATATGAATGAAGCTTATTATACCCATTCCACACAGCCTTGCAATCCCCAGCGGCTACTGCGACAGCGTAACCTGACAGGTTTCTTTTAACCTGTAAGGTTTTAGCGTAAAGGTTCGCTGGCGGTCTAATTTTTAATTCTTAAAAAAGGTTTTCAGTACACTGAAGCGTTCAAGCCCTCGGGCGGTTTCAATTTATTGCCAGGAAAAAAATCAGTCCAACACCATAAAATCCACCCCAAAATTTCGGGTATTTCCGTTCAGGCCAGTGGCGGTAACCACAATAGAATAATTTCCCGGTTCTGTGTCATTGGGAACTTCCCACAAGGTGAGACCCTCCGCTCCTGCCAATCCGTCTGCCGTTTCGCGGTGCACTTCGCGCCCCCACCGGTTGTAGATAGCCCATTGAGCCTGCTCGAGCCACTTTACAGAAGCGACAAGGTTGTCATTTCGCCCGTCGCTGTTTGGGGTAACCACATTGGGAATTAACAGACGTATGCCCGGGTCTACCCGTAGAGTGTAAAAGGCGGTGTCGGCGCAGGATAAATTGTCGAACCACCCAACAAGCGCTACTTCGAACGTTCCGGAATCTGCGAAAGTATAACTCGCATTTTCTGCTGTAGAAAAAGACGATCCGTTTATAAGCCATTCATACCCTGTGGCCCCATTGCTTTGGTTTTGAAAAAACACTTCTAAGGGCGATTCACCACTTGGCGGGTTAACGCCAAAACCCGCTTCTGCCGGAGGAATCAAGGGCACTTCTACCGTGCCTTCCCAGGTGCAGCCGTTATTGCCAATAACCGCTACTTCGTGGGTGCCGGCGGGCAGGCCAGTGTGTTGCTGCACCTGCGTGGTGGTTCCGTTTACCACGTATGCACTGGCATTTTCATGAAAAATCACAAAACTTCCCGAGGCTTCGGGGCATGTAGAAGGTTGCACAGAAATGGACGGCTCCGGCTTGTTTTTTACAGCTACAAATACGGGGATGGTTTGCGGGCATACGTCTTCATCGTCGCTCCACATACGCACTGAATACCACCTGCTGGTATCGGCATAGCAAAGGGGGTTGCCCACGTCCGTATCCGATAGCCCAGTAGCTGGCGACCAGGCGTAGTGGTCGTACCCCGAAAAGTTCGGTTGAATGGTATCGCCGCGGCAGCGGGTGTAGGTGCGGGGGACATCATCGGTGTCAATAACTTCGCAGTCTGGGGTATAGGCAATTGTAAAAGAGGGGTGGGGGTTGGCGCCGCCCGCTATTATCGATTCAGGGTTCACCCTAAAAAAGGAAACAGTTTGTTCGTCTAAATCCTCATTGAGGTACGAATTAATCAGCGCAAGGCCATCAGAGCGGTTTACGGTGGCGTTGGCTGTATCGTCGTCCAATCCGGTTAGGATTTCATTTTCGTAGTAGAAATGACCGCGGACTCCTGCTCCACTTAATGGATTGGTGGCATCCGCACCCCACATGGATCCTAGGTATTCATTGTTGACCAAAACAGCACCGCGGTCTTCATATAATCCCAATCTGTCGGAGTGAACCGCCAAGCCAATATCAGTTCCCGCTTTGTAGTTGGGCGTTGGAATAGAATAATCTTGTCGCTCGTATTGCACCTGATCGGCTGTGTAGATACGGACGCATGTAGTATCGGTAATGCTAGGTGATTCATATAAAAAAACGCAATAAATGCTATACCAGCCTTGTGCTAATAATTCAGATGTTCCTTGCACACCATCCATGAAGATATAGATAGAATCTGACGCAAGGTTAACCCTGTTTGAAATGTCTTGGACATTCACCGCAAAATATTGAATTGGATCTGCTAATTCTTCTAATTCCCCACCCACTTGATTAAACTCATTCCATTCAAAAGTATTATAGTCTAGGTTAAAACCAGTAAAACTAGGTCTTCCATACCTGTATGTGATTGCATATGCCGTTTTGAGCGTATATTCATCATCCCACCTAATTTTGAAATGGCCATCAATCAAACTCGCACTAGTGCGTCCAGCCGCTGTCACTCCTCCTTCAAAACATTCTTCTAGGAATAAATTCTGTGCTAAAGCTGGCGCATGAAGAGAAACAAGAAGAATAAATAGAAAAAATGGAAGTCTCAAATCAAAAATTGTTAAAAACTACTTGCATCTTTCTTTGCAAATAACGGTTTTTTTTTTTGCAGTTTCGGAGGCGAAACGATAAAATCTCCTTAAAATGACGTACTTATTCAAGAGCCGGCTTTTAGTCGGCATCCTCTTATTTTTTACTTTTAACAGCTATGCGCAGAATAATTTTTGGACTTTCCCAGAAGAATATTGGGTACCGGGAGCCTTCAGCCCAAACAACCTCCCCACAACCACTTTCTCCTACACCGGCGGATCTTCAGATTTCGTGCACGCGGGCCTGAGAGACCCCTATGGCGAAGAGTTGTTTTTTGTGATGGATGGATACATTTATGACCAACAATCAGGTCAAGAAGAGTTTCAGAATGACATTAATGAAAGAATAAGAGGCCACAGCGAAGTACTGATCATTCCCAAACCAGACTCATGTGATCAGTTTTACATTTTTCAGAGCTCTGCTAAATACCCGGGAACCAATATGGTGGAGGCTCCATATGTTTCAGAATACCATCGTGACATAGGTTTACTAAAAAATTCAAACTATCAGAGCGCATTCAGCCTGATAGATGACGTGGAAGTGATAGACCCTGACGACTGGAACGACGATGATGACGACCACGGTCTACACGGAATTCATTTTGCAGCTACGCGCGAACGCTACGATGGGAGTAGATGGGTATTTGTTTCCAACAACCAAAATGTATTTCGTGTTGACGTGACCTGCAACGGATTGCAGGAAACTGGCT
>JAIVHP010000164.1 GCA_020201045.1 Flavobacteriales bacterium | reverse complement strand
CTTCGTTTAGGTAGGCGATAAGCGATATCTCAAAACTCCCCGAGTCCGGAAAGGTGTAGAGCAGATTTTCTGAACTGGAGACTTCTTCGCCGTCTATCAGCCAGGTATAGCCCGTTGCATCGGTACTGCTGTTATTAAAAAACACTTCAAGCGGGGTAAAGCCCGAGCCCGGGTTTGGGGTAAAAGCGGCTTCATGGGTGGGGTGTAGCGGCACAGTAACGGTGCTATCCCAGGAGCAGCCCTGGGCAGAATTTACAGCGATGGTGTAATTGCCCGCTGCAAGATTATCAAATACCGGCGAGGACTGCACCTGCCCATCTATGAAATACGTAAAGGAACCCGGTCCGTCGGGGTTGATTACGGCTATCTCTCCGGTAGCCGGTGGACAAACCGATGGGGAAACTTCTAAATTCTGGGGTACGGGCACGATATTTACTTCCACAAAAACGGGTATGGTCTGTGCACAGCCTTCTTCATCGTCGTTCCACATTCTAACCGTATACCACCTGCTGGTATCTGCGGAGCAAATGGGATTGGCCAGGGTAGTGTCATTTAAAACCTGACTCGTGCCCAAAGTCGTGCTCCAGGCATAATTGTCGTATCCGGGGGCTGCTTGTAGCGCTAAATTATCTCCCCGACACAAAGAATACGTGCGGGGCATGGAACTTAAATCCGGAAGAAAATTACAATCCGGGGAGTAAGCAATAAAAAAGGCGGGATGCACATTAAACCGATCGTCTGGATTTGGATTAACTGGCGAAAAGTAAAATTCCTGGGAAGGCTCATCCAAAAAATACTCGTTAATTACTGCAATGCCATCCGTATCTTCAACGGTATTATTGGGCACATCATCGTCTAAGCCGAAGAGCTCCCCATTCTCATAGTAAAAATGCCCGCGAACACCACCTAATGTGAATATACCACCCGGGTTGGTAGCATCTGCACCACCAATATTTCCTAAAAGCTCCCCATTAATTCCTATAGTTGATCTATCAATACTGGTCGATCCTAAACGATCTGAATAAATGGAAAAGCCTACATCTTTCGAACCATCGAATAAGGGAGTTGACACCTCGTATTGCTGAGCTTCTGTCTGGGGTTGAGACGCGGTGTAAGCTCTAAAACAAATATTTTCTGTTGCCGATGGGCTTTCATATAAAATAACACAAAGGATGCTCCAATAACCCTGATTGGGAATTCCGTTTATAATATCAGCACCGTCCATGTAAACATAAATAGAATCATCGTTTAGCGTAAGATCTTCACTTACATCCTGTATGTGTACCGTAAAACTTTGGGTAAAAGCACCATCTGGCATCGATTGTCCAAATTGAGATGAAGCATTCCATTCCAGGTTTAGACCTTCAAGCTCGAAACTTGCATCAGATGGATTACCGTACCGATAGGTAAATAGAAAAGCTCTTTTAATTGTGTTTGAGTTATCCCAGTGAATCCTAAAATACCCATCTATTACTCCTAGAGAAGTTCTTCCCGCAACGGTAATTCCACCCGTAAAACACTCTTCAAAAAATAGGTTTTGGGCAGAAACAGGCTTTGGTGCACCTGCAATAAGTGCAAGAATTAATACCATATAAGCAGTCCAGTGTCTCATCTAAAAAACATTGCTTATTACTTGCAAATATCGTTTTTTTTTTTTGACCTTAGATGCAGATTAACCAAATAAACCTAGTAAAATGAGACAAATAAACGCACTTCAATGGGCATGGATTTGTATTGCCCTAATCGTTCCTACTTACCTTACAGCGCAAAATCCCCTGTGGACTTTTCCTGAACAAAAACTTGATTTTACAGGACTTGGAGTGGTAGACTTACCCACCACCCCAAGTTACTACACCGGCGCCCCTGCAGACCGGACCCACGCAGGATATCAGGATCCATATGGAGACCTGATGTTTTTTAAGGTAGATGACAGAATCTATAATGAGTTTGGTGCAATTCCAACCTATGGTTGGTTTTACGATGGCAATGACCCCATTACCGGTACCAGCGAAACGCTAATTGTACCAGAACCGGGGAGTTGTAATCGATTTTATATTTTTCACACCGAGGCTAAACAAAATTTTACCGACACCCAGTACCCTCATGTAAGTATTTATGACGACTCGCTGAGCACCCTGCTACACGACGATATTATTACCAGTAAAACATCGTGGAACCTCGTTACTGATTTGAATAACATAGCCAACTGGGGAACTACCGAGCATGGACTTCAAGGTGTACATTTTGCGTCTACATCAGAAAATGATGATGGAGAAAGAAAAATTTACATCGCAAACAATAATACAATTTACAGATCTGAACTAACCTGCGATGGATTGCAAACATCTGGCTGGTCTTTCGATATTCATTCAAGTGGCCATTTGTTAGAAAATGGCTGGAGAACCGAACTGGAGCTTTATGAAGATACAGCCAATAACAGCATAAAAATTGCCCACCCGTATTATTTATCAGATGCCACCAATGGACATATCAAGATTGTAGTCATTGAAGTAGATTCTGCTACCGGAGATTACATTAATGGCAGCAGACTCGACATACAAATAGAAAATATTAACTCTTCAGGAACTCCTGCTTATGTTCACGGCATTGAGTTTACTCCAGATGGAGAAGGTTTATACATTATGCACGAGCCAACTCCAAATTATCCTTCTCCATTAAGCTTTTACAATTTCAATACCTCTGCGCTTACAAATTTGAGTTGCACCAATATGTCAGATTTCACCAAATCGCAACTGCAGATAAATGGAGATAGTGGTAATTATACCTTGTATATGGCCAGCGATGATTTCTTAGGGGCTTTGGATGACCCAAATAACCCCAATTGCAGTAACTGGACCTGGAATGCCATACAACTAAATTCCTATGGAACCAATAACGGAGCTACTGGGCCCTATTTTGTGGGAGGTATAAAGCATATTGTTCCAGACCAGGTAGATTACCAGGATTATAACGAAACATTTTTGGATGCATCCTGCGATTGCTGTTATAAATATGCCTACGCGGAAGAAAAGCAAGACACGAGCTATTCGGCCATTGTCCCAGACACCTGGGGGCCGGGTATTAACAGCAATCCCTGGGATGCAGCAGCCAATGATACCATTTTTATTCGCGATTCGCTTTTTATTCCCAAAGGGCTATCTGTTACCATCACGGATCTCAATTTTGCTTTCGGCCGCGATGCGGTTGTAGTCCTGGAACGCGGCGATTCCAGCACCCCTGGAGCAGTTTTAAGCATAACAGACTCCACGCTGTTTACGTTTGATTTCAGGTGTTCTGATAGAGAATACAATTGCACAGATCCATCCGACGAAGATTGCGATAGAAAATACTGGCAAGGCGTTCGGGTAGAAGGTTCGCC
>JAIVHP010000396.1 GCA_020201045.1 Flavobacteriales bacterium | reverse complement strand
CCATAATTACGATTCATTTTCACCTGAAAACTTTTCCCATAGATCGGGCCTTCGCGTGCGTGTGCGGTCGGCTGCCTGCTGAAACCGCCAGTCTTCAATTGCCTTTTCATTGCCCGACAAGAGAACGGCTGGCACTTCCATGCCCTCAAACTCGGCCGGACGGGTGTAAACCGGCGGCGCCAGCAGGTCGTCCTGAAAGGAATCGGTAAGCGCAGATGTTTCATCGTTCAAAACCCCGGGCACGAGCCTTATCACGGCATCGGCCACAACGGCTGCGGCGAGCTCACCACCACTTAATACGTAGTCGCCAATCGACAACTCCTTTGTGATGTATTTTTCGCGTACGCGCTCATCTACACCTTTATAATGTCCGCAGAGAATGATGATGTTCTTGA
This sequence comes from Flavobacteriales bacterium, assembly GCA_020201045.1. Lineage (GTDB taxonomy): Bacteria > Bacteroidota > Bacteroidia > Flavobacteriales_D > Cryomorphaceae > JAIVHP01. The sequence goes on along the minus strand of JAIVHP010000396.1, from coordinate 10,804 downwards.
GAATAGAAAGTTGGTTGGCTTGTCTTTGGTCGAATCGATTTCCATCGGGCGTCATGTAAATCACTTCGTCGTAAGCTCTTTGGCTCTTCAGGTGTTCGATGCATCTCGCTATGGGCTCTATACTCATCACCATCCCGGCGCCGCCGCCATAAGCGTAGTCGTCTATGTTTTTATTCTTGTCGGTGCTGTATGTCCGCAGGTCGTGCGTTTCAATCGCTACATGCCCTTTGGTTTGGGCGCGCTTTACAATGCTATCGTTCAGCGGACTCGTTAAAAGGCCGGGCAGAGCGGTGATGATGTCAATTCTCATTTTTGATGAAAAATTACCAACCGGCGAAAATAATTTTCAGAATAATAGAGCGCGCGGTTCAATTAGGTACTATATTTGATTGTCAAAGGTAAATCAATACATCAAACATGAACTTTTTTTCCAGTGTCGTTTTGGCCATTTTAGCACTCGGTTTTGCTCAAGTGAGCTTTGCACAAGAAGATTTTGAAGACTTGCGCATCCTTTACATGGATGGAGATTACGAGAAGTTGATAAAAAAGGCAGAGCGTTACACCGATAAGGAAGACACGCGCAAAAGCGCCGATCCCTATCTTTATTTGTCGAAGGCCTACTACGAGATCAGCAAGCTGGAAGAGTACCACGAAGATTACCGCCCCGATAAGGCGTTTCGCGACGCGTTGAAATGGGCAAAAAAATACCGCCGAAAAGATGCCGAGGGGGCGCTTTACGCGCAGAATGACCTTTACTTTAGAGAGCTTAAAGAGTCTGCGCTCCGCGAAGCGGCTGGCCAAATGGCCGAGGAGAAATATTCCCGGGCGCGCAGGTATTACGATGCTATTAGCGATTTCGACCCCGAAGATCCCGGGGCGTGGCTCATGCTCGCTTATTGCCAAATGAAAGAGCGAAACGTGCGCGAATCAGAATTGAGCTACACCGAAGCGGGAAAAGTAATGCACGCATCCGATCTCTCAAAATTGAACTCTGTAGAGCGCCGATTGCTTTTAGAAGGGGTGCTTAACTACAGCGATTACCTCGTTTCAGAAGGTAAAAAAGACTCGGCGCGGGCTACGCTTAATTTGGCTGCGGTGGCCCTGGAAGGCGACAATGAATTCGACATGGCTGTTAGAGAATTAAACTAATTCCAATTTCCATGCATTTCTTTGAGGAGCCTACGGGCTCCTTTTCTACTTTTGCGGTATGAAAAGATTTCTGCCAGCAGCAGTTGTTTTAATACTCGGGTTTTCGCTTTTGGGCGCATCCGAGCTTCGCGTTTCTGGAAAGTTGAGAAAGGGATTTGAAGCGCTGGAGATCTACAATTATTTTGCGGCAAAAGACTATTTTTACAAAGCGCTCAAAAAGGATTCCGTTCCCGCATCTTACGGCCTAAGCGTAATCCTGGAAGTTTGGAATAATTTCCTTGAAAATCACCACACGGAGCCCTTCCGAAGCGATGCGGAAAGAAACCGAAACAGATTGGCCTTTGAGCAGGCGAAATCAGAGAACTCGGCGCGGGCTTACCGCGATTTCATGGATACCTATCCAGATGCCTTTGAATACAATAAGGCCGAAGAAGCTTACGAGGCGCGCTTGTTTATGGAAGAAACGGCCGGCGATGATGTGCAGGAATACCGCAATTTTATTCAGGACTATCCGGAGAGCCCTTTCCGGGAGAGCGCAGAAGATCGGATTTACGAGAAGTATACGAAGAAACAAACTCCGGCGGCGTTCCTGAAGTTTATTCGCGAAAATCCGGATAACCGAAACGTAGAAAGTGCCTGGCGTAAAATCTATTCCCTCGAAATTCAGGAACTCACTCCGAATGCGCTGGCGGCATTTAGTATAAAATACCCGCAGTATCCGTTTTTAGACGAGCTGAAGTCAGATTTCAATTACGCCACTACGCGTTACTATCCGGTTGAGAAAAACGGAAAATGGGGTTTTATTGACGAAGATGGGAATTTGAAAATTGCTCCTAAATACGACTTTGTAGAAGAGTTTAAGGAGAGTATAGCCCTTGTGGGGATAGGAGATGAAGTGGCCTACATCGATAAATCGGGAAGGCAGATTACCGACTTTAAATTTGAAAGTGGATTTTCGTTTATAAACGGTTTTGCCGTTGTGGAAAACGAAGGGCTTTACGGCGTAATTAACCGACAGGGTGCTGAAATCATCGATGTTGTTTACGAAGATATCGGCGAATTTTCGGAAGGGTTGATCTACGCCGATAAGGGGAATGGTTATGGGTATTTCAATACGGAAGGCGTCCTGGTAATTAATTATGTATTCGATAATGCGAGTGACTTTAAAAATGGATTGGCCGTTGTGGAAGTGGGGGGCAAGTACGGGCTCGTAAACCAAAGCGGGAAGGCCGTTACAGAATTTAAATACGATTGGATAGAGCCTTTTCCCGCCGATGGAAATCCGGCGCGAACGCGGATAGGAGATAGGTTTGGAGAATTACGGCTTTGTAAATGCCGAATGCGATACCGCAGTAGAATTTAAATACAGCTTTACCGAAGACGCGTTTAGAGATTCGCGTTTTGAAGGCGGGTACGCGAAAGTTTGGCAAAAAGACCGCCGCCGCGAAACCAAACTCGGGGTTATAGACACGGCAGGGAACAAGGTTTTTCCGGCTATTTTTGAAGATGTTGGCGATTTTCGGGGAAACCGAACCGCGGTGAAAAAAAACGGGATGTGGGGGTATGCCGACTCCATCGTAGACCTGGTGATTCCCTATAATTATCTATCGGCCGGGAATTTTAAAAACCACCTGGCGGTTGTTCAAACCGATAAGGGCTACAATCTGATTGACACCATGGGAAACGCAACGCTAAACAAGTGGTATAAAACATTTAAACGGATTGATTCCCTCGCAGTGGTTAGCGATACGCTTTACGGATTAATAGGTGTGTCGGGCTCTTTTAAGGTGCCTATGTTTTACAATAGCTACCAAATTATAGACGATCACGTGATTCGCTTTAACTGCGAGGACGACGGTTTTGAATACTTTGATTACCGCAGACTGAAGTTTATTTGGAGAGAAACCACCTAAACCGAAAGAATATTATTTTTGCGATTCAATTTTCAGAGCATTAGCTCTTCTTTATGGCCAATACAGATTCCCAAAGTGCTATTTTAAACGATGTTTTTGAACTCATTCAGAAGTGGATGGAAGACTCCGGTAATTCCGAGCTTCCCGTAAATACTTATCTGAAGCCGGAAGAGTTGGAAGCAGAAACCCAATTTAAATTGCCATCCCGCCAAGCACGAGGGAATTACCGGACTTCCGAAGCTGGCCATTTTGGTTTCTGAGCGGAGCCATTTTTCCATGCTCAAAGGAGCCAACACCATTGGTATCGGTCAGGGGGGCGTGGTGAAGGTGAGTCTAGACGATCAGGGTCGAATGCGCGGAGCTGCGGTGGAAGCAGCAATAGAAGAGACCCTGAAGAAAGGGTATATGCCATTTATGATTTGCTCTACAGCGGGAACCACCGAAACCGGTTCTTTCGACGCGATAGAAGAAGTGAGTGAAGTGGCCGAAAAATACGAGCTATGGCACCATGTCGACGGGTCCTGGGGTGGGAGTATCATTCTCAGCGATAAGCGCCGCGAGCTGTTTCGCGGACTGGAAAGGGCCGATTCCTTCTCGTGGAATCCACACAAGTTGATGAATATACCACTTATTTGCTCGGTACTATTGGTTAAAAACCCCAACGTAATGCGCGAAGAGATTCAGTCTCACGATGCCGACTACATTTACCACGAGAATGAGACATCTCATTACGACCTCGGACCCGGTTCGCTGCAATGCGGCCGAAGGGTTGACTCTTTAAAGCTTTGGCTGGCGTGGAAATACTTTGGAGACGATGGCTATGCGGGCAGGATCGAAAAGCTTTTTGATCTGGCAAACTACGCTACAAACGCCATAACCGAAAGCGATGACCTGGAACTCCTTTTCCCGACACAAACCCTAAATGTGAATTTCAGGTTTAAAACGCCCGATGATGTAGATGCAGACCGCCTAAACGAGACCATTCGCTACAACCTGCTCAAAAAAGGCGAAGTGATGGTGAATTACTGCCGGCTAAAACAGGGACTGGCCATACGGCTTGTGCTGTTAAATCCGGATGTAGAAACCGAGGACATCGATGATATTTTAGAATTGATTCAGAAAGAAGGAAAGGTTTTGCTTTCGGAGAAGTAGGGCATTGGTATTGGCTATAAGTAATCCTTACACCGATATAGGTTGAGCCGATTGGTGTATAAGCCCATCGTACGTATCTTTGTACCGCAAATAAAGAAACAATCAAAATACATACTGATATGAGTACGAAAACAAAAGAAGTATATAGTAAACTGGGATTTAATAAAGAAGAAGCCGCAGAATTGGTGGAATCGCTTAATGCGCTGCTTTGCAACTACAGCGTATTGTACCAGAAAATTAGAAACTTTCACTGGAATGTAGTAGGTGGAGATTTCTTCGACGTTCACGAGAAACTGGAAGAAGAATACCTAACCGGTGCAGAAAACATTGACGATATCGCCGAGCGCGTGCGAATTCTCGGATTTTTTCCCATCAGCACACTCAAAGAATACTTAGAGAAAGCGGATATTGAAGAAGTTACCGGCGAATTGAGCTCCGATGAGATGATGAAGGAAGTGGTTGCCGATTACGAAACACTTCTTTCTTTTATGGTAGATGTTGCAGATCTCGCTGTTCAACACGGCGATCTGGGAACAGAAACCCTGATGAGAAACATGATTATCAGAACCGAAGAGAAGCACTGGATGTTCCGTGCATTTATCTCGTAAATAATACAGTTCGACCCGTATTAAATTAGGTTGAACACGATAATTGACTTGTTTTGAGTTATCTACAATGCAAAGTCAATAAAGTTTACAACTGCGGGTAACATTAACAGAAAACTCGCGTACATTGTGTTGTAAGCATCTTATTTCATTCAGAACTAAATATTCTGATTGGTTAAAATGATTGGTTAAAACAAAAAACCCACCTAACGAGGTGGGTTTTTTGTTTGCTCATTGTATTAATGTTATGTTAACCGACTCTCACAATTTGTAAAATTTTCGCTTTTCGAAGGAGAAAATAAAAAAAATTGTGAATAGTGTAACTTAATAGAATTAGTTGCGTTATAGAGTCAGTAAGCATCTTATTTCATTCAGAATTGGTTACTCTGATTGGTTAAAATGATTGGTTAAATAAAAAAGCCCACCTAACGAGGTGGGCTTTTTTAATGCATTTTTTTTCGGGAAATCAATCAATCATAATCACCGCATAGCGCGTTGCGCTCCAAAAATCATTGGGTTTTACGATTTTCAAAACCTTTGTTTCGTCGCCTTCGATAACATAGGAGTCGCTTGGGTGGGTTGTAATTAACTTCACATCGGCCGCATTGAGTGGAATAACAGAAGCGGTTTGCGTATTAACCTGCGCAAAATAATCTTTATTAAAATCGTCTTTGAGTTGTTTCGTTCCGCCTATTCCGATTACCGAGCCGTCTTTTTCTACAACGCCATTTTCTTTTAGCTCTTTAAAAGTACCCACAGCGTAATAAGCCCGGTTTAATTCGTTTTCTTGCATTTGGAGCATGTCTGCCTGAATTTCATTTCTGAATTCGGCACTGTCGAGCATTTCATTTAGTATTTCAATGGTGAAGTTGGCCGCTGTCAAGGTTTCAATATCTGTGTTAAGCTGGCCGATCAGCTTTTTCATTCCCGCCGTTTCCGAGCCGTATTTACTCAATTGCTTGTTGAGGTTAGAAATGGTGTTTTTGTTTTCCTGAAGCAAGTTGTTGATGGCTTGAATGTCGCGGGTGATATCTTCGCGCATATCTTCACCTTCTTTCAGGTCGCCTTGACTCATTGAAATTGATTTTTCGCGCTCAGAGATTAAAGCGAGATTTTGCTGTATGGTGGTGAAGCTCTCTTCGAAGATGCTGAGCGTAGAATCCTTGTCGTTCAATTTTTTCGACAGGGACTGATTCTCTACCTTGAGACGTTCCACTTCTTCTTCGTGGTTTTCGCATCCGGCAAAAACAAAGGCTGCAAGCAGTAATATGAAATAGTTTTTCATTGTGTGGGATTATGGGAACAAATATAAAATTTCACAGACAGGAAAAGCCACTCTTTGCTTTTCTATACTATTAATTACGCCGATTTACGCGTAATAGTGTAAGGAGGCCCTGACAATCATTAGAAAAGGGTTAAATTAATTTGGATTCGCTTGCACAGATGCCGACTTCAAAGGATACCTTGATTGTGGTATTTTGCTTCGCGACTTTGAACAAATGGATATAGATTGTATTATTGTGGCAGTTTAGATTGATTTTAAATAAAGAATCCGTTGAATACAGCAGACACCATAAATCCACACCAAAGCGCGGAAATCGTAGACCTGGATTCTGGCGACACCGGTCAACGGCTTGGCGAGCTGGGCTTTTGGCCCGGAAAGTCCATTGAATTGCTCTCTTCTGCGCCATTTGGTGGTCCATTGGCCTTTCAAATTGATAATACCATTGTTGCGTTGCGCCGCGATGAAGCGAGGTTAATTCGCGTAAAGCTATCCAGTTCCGCGGCTTAAATGGAAGAAAAACAGGAACCCAAACTTGTTGCGCTTGCCGGAGTACCCAATGTGGGTAAAACGACCATATTCAATCAACTTACCGGATTAAACCAAAAAGTGGGGAATTACCCCGGAATCACTGTAGATAAGGTAACCGGAAAACTCACTGTAAAGGGCTCTAAAGTAGAGTTGGTCGACCTTCCGGGTACCTACAATATCTTTCCCAGATCTGAAGATGAAAGGGTAGTGGCCCGCGTGTTGTGCGGATTACAACCCAAAACCCAGGTAGACGCGGTGCTCGTTGTTGCCGACATGAGCAATTTGGAGCGCGGGCTATTTCTCACGACACAAATTATTGACCTGGGTTACCCCACAGCGCTTGTTCTCAATATGGCCGATCAGGCGGAGAAAGATGGGCTCAAAATAAATAAGACGCTGCTCGAACGCTATTTGGGCATTCCGGTAATTGCAACGGTGGCAGACAAACGCGTGGGAATGGACAGCGTAAAGTCTCTTCTTAGCTCGGGAGATTTTAAGGTTGGAAAACCGCTCCTGCAGCCCACCGATTTGGCCGACAGCGAGTTCATTGATAAAATCGTCGAAATAACAGGGCAAAGCAATCCGTTTAGGGCATTGCAGATCATGAAATTTATTGGGAAGGAGCGAGGAGTAGAACGCGAACTTAAAGATCGCCTTCTATCTCTGGGCGATTCGAGTAAATTCAAACCCGAAGTTGCCCAGCTCGAAGAAACAAAACTTCGCTATCAGAAAATTCGCGAGATATTATCTAAATGCGTAAAGTCTGAAGCCCAGCAGGAAAAAGTAAATTACACCAAAAAAATAGACAAGGTACTTCTCCATCCCATTTGGGGCATGGTGATTTTTCTGGGCTTGCTATTTCTGGTTTTTCAAGCCGTTTTTGCGTGGGCCGAAGCTCCGATGAATGCCATCGATCAGGCCTTTGCATGGCTTTCACACACTACGGCGAATGCCCTTCCACCGGGAGCGCTAACAGACCTCGTAAGTCAGGGAATCATTCCCGGATTGGGCGGAATTGTCATTTTTGTTCCGCAAATTGCATTGCTCTTCGCCTTTTTGGCTTTGCTCGAAGCATCGGGGTATATGGCTCGCGCCGTGTTTATTACCGACCGAATTATGCGACCTTTTGGGTTAAACGGTCGCAGTGTGGTACCGCTGATCTCTGGGTTTGCCTGCGCCATTCCCGCTATCATGGCAACGCGGAGCATCGCCAACAAAAAAGACCGGCTCATAACAATATTTGTCACCCCCTTTATGAGTTGCTCAGCGCGGCTGCCGGTTTACATTGTCCTGGTTGGGCTCTTATTCGACGCCAACACCAACTTCTTTAACTCTGCGGGAACTGCTATGTTTTTTCTCTACATTCTCGGTATTGTGGCGGCGCTGGCATCGGCATGGGCCATGAAAGTGCTGATGAAAAACGAACCTTCCGGCGGATTGGTTTTAGAACTTCCACGGTACAAGTGGCCCGTTCCCAAATCGGTACTTCTTACGATGTACGAAAAGTCGAAGGCATTTGTATTTGAAGCGGGGAAAGTAATCTTGCTCATCTCTATCGTACTTTGGGTTTTGGCATCTTACGGTCCCAGCGACGAAATGGCTGCAGCCGAAGCTTCGGTAGAAGTGCCCGAGGTGAAAACGGCGGAGAATCTGGCGGAATACGAATATCAGGTATCTGCTAAAAAATTGGAATCTTCTTACGCCGGCTTATTTGGAAAAAGTCTGGAGCCGGTATTAAAGCCGCTGGGCTTTGACTGGAAAATAGGTATAGCATTGGTGTGCAGCTTTGCCGCCCGGGAAGTTTTTGTCTCTACCGTAGCCACACTTTACAGTATAGGCGACGATGACGAAGATATGCAGACCCTACAGGAAATGATGGCCAAAGAGCGAAATAGCGAAGGGGGAAAAATGTTCACTCCTGCCGTGGTGTGGTCGCTTTTGATTTTTTACGCCTTTGCGATGCAGTGCATGAGCACCCTCGCGGTAGTTTACAAGGAAACAAAATCGTGGAAATGGCCCACAGCCATGCTCGTTTATATGACCGCCCTGGCTTACCTGGCTTCGTTTCTCGCTTACCAAATCCTTTCGTAAATTTGCACTATGCAAGAAATCATAGTTTTCGGATTGTTTGCCGGCGTTGTGGGGTACTTTATTTACCGCATATTTTTTAAGAAATCCGGCCCGGGTTGCGCCAAGTGCGAGTACAATAAAGACGCGCAGTAAATCATGTCCAATAAATCTCTGATTATCGAAGAGCGGGCGCGCGATATAGGCGACTTCCTCGTTGGGCGATTGCTGCCCTTTCGCAAAAAGCGGATGGTGGGACCTTTTATTTTTATCGACCACATGGGCCCTTCGGAATTTATCGACCACATGGGCCCTTCGGAAGTGAGCCCCGAAAAACCGTTTGATGTAGGCCCCCATCCCCACATCGGACTTTCCACCTTAACCTACTTGTTTAGCGGGGAGATTTTTCACCGCGACGGCCTCGGTACAGAACAGCGCATCGTTCCCGGAGCGGTCAATTGGATGTCGGCAGGTAAAGGTATCGCCCATTCTGAGCGAACTCCGGAAGATTTGAGCCATTCGAAATACACCTTGCACGGATATCAAATTTGGGTGGCGCTTCCGAAGGAACTCGAAGATATGGAGCCGGCTTTTTATCACGCCAGAGAAGAAGACCTTCCCAGTTGGAAGAAAGGTGGTTTGGAATATATTCTGGTTGCCGGAAAGGCCTATAATAAAACTTCGCCAATTCCGGTGCACAGCGAGTTGTATATGCTAAACGTGAAATCTGTAAAAGCTGCGCGCTGGACACCCGATGAGCTGTATGGCGAAACCGCTATTTGTGTGGTGAAAGGCGAGCTGAAAGCTTGCGGTGAAACCGTAAAACAGGGCAGCTTGCTTGTAGCTAAACCCGGAGAAACCTGCGAAATAGAAATTGCTCCCCAAAGCCATCTCCTTATTTTTGGTGGAGAACCCTTTCCGGAAAAAAGACACATTTTCTGGAATTTTGTCTCATCATCAAAAGAAACCATAGAGAGAGCCAAAGAAAATTGGAAGAATCATAAATTCGAGGAGATTCCCGGTGAATCCGGAAGGATTGAGTTGCCAGGATAATCACGAATTGAACAATTTCTACAAAAAAACCTTTAGATTTAAACAAAATCACCAACTATGAATAATCTAACCAAGTATTTAAGTGTATTCTTTTCCATTCTCATTCTGGCAAGCTGCGGCGAAACCGCTCCAAAAGAAGAGAAATCGGAAGAACCCAAAAAGGAAGTAGAAGTAGAAGAAGTTGTTGAACTTAAAGTGAAAGGAGAAGAAGTAGACTACTCTTCTGCAGAAACCGAAATGAAAGGCTATGTGGCCTACGATGAAAATAAAACAGGCGACCGTCCCGGAATTTTAGTTGTCCACGAGTGGTGGGGCCACACCGATTACGTTCGCGAAAGAGCGGATATGTTGGCAGAGCTTGGGTACGTGGCTCTGGCCGTAGATATGTATGGCGATGGACAAACAGCCGAGCACCCCGATGACGCGCAAAAGTTTTCGGGAATGGTCATGAAAAACATGGACGATAGCAAGGCGAAATTTCAGGCCGCATACGATATGCTTAAAAATCACCCGGAAGTAGCCGATGAAAATATTTCAGCCATCGGGTATTGCTTTGGCGGCTCTGTAATTTTGGCGATGGCTAACGCCGGAATGGACCTGGATGGGGTGGCTGCCTTCCACAGCGGAGTGCAAGTGCCGGTGCCACCAGGCGAAGACCTTAAAGCGAAAGTATTGATCCAAAACGGGGGCGACGATCCTTTTATTTCGGACGAATCGGTGCAAACCTTCAAAACCCGAATGGACGAGATTGACAAACCTTACGAGTATATTGAATATCCCGGCGTGCTTCATGGATATACCAACCCCGGTGCGACTGAAAATGGCGAGAAATTCGACCTGCCGCTGGCTTACGATGCCGAAGCAGATGAAAAGTCGTGGAATAAATTACAGGAGTTTTTGAACGGTCTTTACGGAGAGCAATAAATCTTCGTTCGTGGGAAAAGTTGAAACCATTCTCACAATTTTGAAGGGCAGCTCTCAGTAGAGCTGCCTTTTTTATTTTTAGGATTACCCATTTAGACCGCAAGGTTCAAAAAAAAGGATTTTCAGGG
>JAIVHP010000163.1 GCA_020201045.1 Flavobacteriales bacterium | reverse complement strand
ACCGCGAAACGGCAGACGGATTGGCAGGAGCAGAGAGTCTCACCCTGTGGGAAGTTCCCAATGGCACAGAACCGGGAAATTATTCTATTGTGGTTACCGCCACTGGCCTGAACGGAAATACCCAGAATTTTGGGGTGGATTTTATGGTCTTGGACTAATTGTTTTCCTGGCAATAAACTGAAACCGCCCGCGAGCTTGAAAGCTTCAGTGTACAAAAAACCTTTTTTTAAGAATTAAAACTTAGACCGCCGGCGATCCTTTACGCTAAAACCTGTCAGGTTACTCTGCTGTAGTAGCTGGTTTGGGTTGCAAGCCGCTGTAGCGCTGGGGAAACAAGCTTCATTCATATCCCAACAGTTCGCCCACCATGACCTGACAGGTTTTCAAACACCTGTAAGGTCTCCATAAATAAAGTGAGCAGCGCACTTTCAGAGCATTCAAAATCCCGCAAAGCCCAAATGGATTCAACCAAAAGGTAGACCGCTGGCGATCCTTTACGCTAAAACCTTACAGGTTAAAAGAAACCTGTCAGGTTATTCTGCCGCAGTAGCTGGTGGAGTTTGCGAAGTTGAGTGGAATGGGCTAAAATAAGCTCCATTCATATCCCAACAGTTCGCGCACCGCGACCTGACAGGTTTTCAAACACCTGTAAGGTCTCGGTCATTTAAAGTGATCAGCGACCATTGAGAATCTTTAAAAACACGCAAAACTTAATGGTAGACCGCCAGTGGCTCTTTACGCTAAAACCTTACAGGTTAAAAGAAACCTGTCAGGTTATTCTGTTGCAGTAGCTGGTGGAGTTTGCGAAGTTGTGTGGAATGGGTTAAAATAAGCTCCATTCATATCACAACGGTTTGCACGCCCTGACCTGACAGGTTTTCAAACACCTGTAAGGTCTCCATAAATAAAAGTGAGCAGCGCACTTTAATTGCTTTTAGAAAATCGGAAAACGCAAGTAAATCAACGAAAAGGGGAGCCGCTCGGTGCTACTTCTGTCTCCAGCTAAAAAAAAAGCTGCTCCCAGTTGTGGGAGCAGCTTTTGCAAATGCGTTTAGATCTTTTTAAATCGATTTCTCATCCTTCGGACCTACAGGGTAGTACACTTCCGTGAGCCATTTAGAAGGATCGGGCTCTGTTTCCGGATCGGTGATGTAAACTTCCCAGGGGCTTCCTACAATCTGCATGTTTTGAGATTCGATGTGGGCATGCATGAAATTGTGCACGCCTTCCATGTCTTCATAGGGTCCGTAGTAAAGGCATTTCAATGCTTTCCCTTCGTGGGTAACACCTTCCCCTATTTCGTCGTTTCCTTTCTTATCGCTGTGACAGGCAATCGCCGCAGAAACCTTTGTCATGCGGCTTTCTTCATCCCAGGAATGGTAAATTGCGAAAGGGGGCATGGTCATGTTTTGCGCATCGGAACCGAGGTAGTTGACCAGTTTGCCAAAGCGCTCTCCAAAAAATGTGTTGTCCATCTCGTCAAAAGACACTTCATCTGTAATGTGAAAATAGTCGTGCGGTGATACTTCAACAAACTCTGCGCTCCAGTCATTCTTCGACTCTCCAGCTATTTGCTCTGAAACGGATTTAAGTTGAGCCAATCCTTTTTCAAAGTCCGGTCCCATATTCTCGTCCATGTCGTCTTGTCCCATCCAGAACAAATACCCGGGTAGTTCTCCGCTAACACTCCAGGTGGCTTTGGTGCCATTCTGGGTTTCTTCAAAACTCCACTCAATAATCGACTCCGACTCCCACGGCTCGGTAAAAACCAATTTACTCTTGATGTATTCATTTGGTTTAGACTCCAAAATTTCCATGTTTCCCGTTCCTACAGAGTCGTTTCCAGACCACATGTATTTCGCTCCCACTCCCGATTCTGTGCCGGCGTACTCCTTGGTCATATTCGGGTCTTTTTGTTCCCACGGACTCCAGGCATCGCGGTTTTTCATGACGTTTACCTGCTCGAAGACCACCGCGGCGGGGGCGTCAATTTCTATTTCGCGGTCTACTTTATACGCTGTGGGACTGCAGGATACGAGCAGCGCTCCTCCCGCAATGAAGGAAAGTGTTAATGTTTTCATGGTGATAGGTTTAGACCCGAAATGTAATAATTCCCGTCTTTTTTCTATCACAATTCTATTCTATTTTATCGAGAAACCAAGTTTAAGCTTGCAACATAAAAAAAAGCCTTCCGCAATGGGAAGGCTTTTGAATAGATAAGTAACGGGTATTTACTTACTCATTGACGGAGGCAAAATTACCGCGTCGATAACGTGAACTACGCCATTTGTAGCTTTAATGTCGGCTTTAGCCACATTAGCTCCGTTTACTTTTGCGCCGTCTTTCAGGTCAATCATTACATTTTCTCCCTGCACGGTAGGTGCTTTCATACCGTCTTTCAGATCGGTAGATGCAACTGAGCCCGGTAGCACGTGGTAAGTGAGCACGGCAACAAGCTGATCCTTATTCTCTGGCTTTAGCAGCGACTCCAGCACACCTTCGGGTAGTGCTGCAAAGGCGTCGTTTGTTGGGGCAAATACAGTAAAAGGACCTTCTCCGCTGAGGGTTTCAACAAGTCCGGCTTGCTTAACTGCTGTAACTAGCGTAGATAAAGATTTGTTTCCAGCGGCCAGCTCAACGATGTTCTTCTTTTGGGCGATGCTTTGGCTTGATGCAACAAAGAATAGCGCCACCATCATAAAAATTCCATAATACTTTCTCATAACAATGTTTTTGGTTTATATGCACTTACAACCCGCAGCGAGAGATGTTGTTTAGGTTTTTTATGAATTTGTGATTTACGCAAAAAGAATTTTTCACCGACACGAACAAACACATATGTAATTTAATCTTCACACGGTTTTACTCGAGTGTAAGGATTGTATATAAATGATAAACAGGTAAATATAATTTTATTCAAACAGGTTTTCGGATTGCATTATGGCGTATCTTGCGGTGCATTTTTTAGAAAGTATTGATGATTATATCTACTGAATTGGAAAATTCTACGTTTGAAGCCCTGATAAACCGTTTTTTGAAAACGAAGGTTGGTGTTGTCGATTCCTTCTTATCGGAAGAAATCGTTTTACGCTTGCGCCAGAATCTTATCAACCTTTACGAACAAGACCGCATGCATCCCGCAGGAGTGGGAAATGGAGCGAAGTTTCACCGCGATCCTGAGAACAGGGGCGATCAGATTTTTTGGCTCGACCGAAAGCACAAGAGTGCATCGGAAAATGAATTTCTAGACCTGATAGATTCATTTGTAATCTATTTGAATACTACCTGCTATGCCGGGATTACGGGGTATGAGTTTCACTACGCGCTTGGAGAGCTTTGCGTTTACCTGGACGGCAAAGATGTTCGCATATCTCCGGAAGGTGGAAGATGCGTATTTTTCAAAAGCTCTGAGCTCGAACACGAAGTTTTGCCCAGCAAGTCGCCGAGAATGAGCCTTACCGGCTGGCTAAAGAAAGGTTAGTATCCTTTCCAATCATGGCTTTCCGTGATTTGTGAATACCGCTTTCGCCTTATTTCTCGTTGCGTTGGCGCAATACTTCTTCAACATCTTGCAGGGAAACACGCTTAGCGCGAAGTAGAATCAGAAAGTGGTAAATCAGGTCGGCTGCTTCATTGAGAAATAATTCGCGGTTTTCATCTTTTGCTTCAATAATCAGTTCTACAGCTTCTTCGCCAACTTTCTGGGCTATTTTATTGATCCCGGAGTCAAAAAGACTGTTGGTGTAAGACCCTTTTACAGGGCTCTGTTTTCGCTCTGAAATCTTTTCTTCCAGCACACCTGTAAAGCCCACTGCATCGGTATTGCCAAAGCAGGTGTCTGTACCGTTGTGGCATACCGGGCCGCCGGGCTTCACCCTGATTAATAGCGTGTCGCCATCGCAATCTACTTCCATCGATCGCACATCCATAAAATTCCCAGAAGTTTCTCCTTTCGTCCAAAGTCTGTTTTTACTTCTGCTGAAAAACGTTACGCGCTTTTCTCTTTGGGTTTTTTCAAATGCTTCGCGGTTCATATAGCCCAGCATCAAAACTTTTTGGCTGCGGTCGTCCTGAATGATTACCGGAACCAGTCCATTACCTTTTTCAAAATCTATGTTCATCTTACCGGGATATTTACCGTTTTTAAATATTCTTTTAATTCGGGAATAGGAACTTCGCCAAAGTGAAAAATACTCGCTGCCAAAGCGGCATCGGCATTTCCATTGAGAAACACTTCTGAAAAATGCGCTTTGGTTCCCGCTCCGCCCGACGCGATTATGGGCAGGGTTGTGGAGCTCGAAATGGAAGCGGTGAGCTCAATGTCAAATCCCGATTTAGTTCCGTCTTTCTTCATGGAAGTTAAAAGGATTTCCCCCGCTCCCCGGTCGGCAGCTTCGCGCGCCCAATCCACTGCGGTTCTTGCGGTAGGAGTTCTTCCGCCATCTACACAAACTTTAGCGATGTCCCGAACGTCCATCGCGTCAATAGAAATAACCAGGCACTGGTTTCCAAATGCTTTAGAGATTTCATTCAGCAGTTCGGGGCGGCGAACTGCAGCGGAGTTTACACTCACCTTATCGGCGCCGGCTGAAAGGAGTGCTTCTACATCGTCAAGAGCGGATATTCCGCCGCCTACGGTAAAGGGAATATCTATGTTTTCGGCAATGCGCGACACCAATTCACGGAGCGTTTTGCGCTTGTTTACCGTGGCGGTAATATCCAGAAAAACCAACTCATCGGCGCCGTCTTTGGCATACGAAGCTGCTAGCTCTACCGGGTCTCCAGCGTCGCGCAAATCCAGAAAGTTGACACCTTTTACAGTGCGCCCGTCCTTGATATCCAGGCATGGGATTATTCTTTTCTTCAGCATCTTTTCTCCAATTCTTTTAGCGAAATCGCTCCTTCGTAAATTGCCTTGCCCACGATGGCGCCTTCCATATTCATTTCGGCGAGATTATCCAGATCGTCCAGATCTCGTATGCCTCCGCTGGCTATGAGCTTTAATTCCGGAAATGATTTTTTTAATCTGGCGTAAAGCTCAAAAGCGGGTCCTTCCATCATTCCATCCTTAGAAATGTCGGTGCAAATGCTGTATTCGATACCGCTTTCCATGTAGCTTTCAATAAATTCTTCCAGCTCTTTATCCGATGTTTCTACCCATCCGCCCACGGCGATTCGACCATCCCGGGTGTCGGCTCCAAGTATAATTTTCTTCGAACCATAGCGCTGCAGCCACGATACTACCCGTTCCCGATCGGCAACAGCGATGCTGCCAGCCGTTATTTGGTTAGCACCACTGTCGAAGGCGATATTCAAATCTTCGTCAGATTTTATCCCACCGCCAAAATCAATGTGGAGTCCGGTTTTACCAGCGATGTTTTCCAGTACCTTCCAGTTTACTACTTTCCCCGCCTTCGCGCCGTCCAGGTCTACCACGTGCAAATACGCTATGCCGTGATCGGCAAATTCCATCGCAACGTCTAATGGGTTCGCGCGGTATATCTTTTTACTGTCGTAGTTGCCCTGGGTGAGCCTGACGCATTTGCCGTCCATAATATCAATTGCCGGAATAATTCTCATTCTAAAATTGGGTTTAAAGGGCTAAAAAGTTTTTGATGATCGATGCGCCCACCGCACTGGATTTTTCGGGATGGAACTGTACCGCATAGAAATTGTTTTTTTGAATCGCAGCAGCGAACTTTATCCCGTAAAAGGTTGTGGCAATCGTGTCGGCTCCGGTTTCTACAAAATAGCTGTGCACAAAGTACACATCACTTTGATTTGGGATTCCTCGGAACAAATC
>JAIVHP010000395.1 GCA_020201045.1 Flavobacteriales bacterium | reverse complement strand
CGGTTAAAAATCCCATTCGCGCTGCACGCGGGGTAATGGATAAATCGCCCCACGTGATGTTTGCCGGTTCGGGGGCCGAAGATTTTGCGAAAACACTGAATCTCGAAATCGTTCCCAATGCTTACTTTACCACCCCGCGCGTAAAAAAGAATTGGAAGGAGTCGCAAATAAAACAAGGAGACAACTCCCCCGCAGAAAAGAAATTTTCAAAATTCGGAACGGTGGGGTGTGTGGCATTTGACGGCGATGGAAATATTGCCGCCGGCACATCAACTGGCGGGATGATGAACAAGGCCAACAGCCGCATCGGCGACAGCCCCATTATTGGCGCGGGCACCTACGCCGACAGCAAAACCTGCGGCGTTTCTTCTACCGGCCACGGCGAATACTTTATTCGGATTGGGGTGGCCAAGGAAATTTCCGATCAAATGGAATTTGGAAATAAAACCCTGAAGGAAGCGGTAAATTACACCATTCACAAAAAACTATCGGGAATGGATGCCCTTGGCGGAGTGATTGCTCTGGATAGGGATGGCAATATCGAAATGGTTTTCAATACGCCAGGCATGTACCGAGGGTACAAAACCGAAGATGAAAACAACGTGCTGATTTACGGAAAAGAAGATTGATTCAATCCAGATCCAGATCGGCGATGGTAGATGAGTATTTGCGGTAGAGATAAAGCGCAATACCGTCTGAAAGTCCAATTTTTGGAACAGACATCTCTTCTATTTTCGAAGAATTCAATACCTGAATGTAAATTTCACCAGCGGGTACAATTACGTCGGCTCGGTCGGGGCGAAGGCGGAGTTTTGAAACGCGTTCGTCAAAAGACATTTCCTTCACTTCGTTGTGAAGCCTTTTCATGGTTTTGGCGTACATCAGATCCCCATACTTTAATCCGCTCATTTTAAAATACCGGTTAATGTTTCCACCGGTGCCTATGGCCGTGATGCCCTTTTCGTCTTTCGTGATGTCGGCCACCCACTTGTTCATCTCCTTCCACACCTTGGGCTTGTCTTTACCTTTGAGAATACGAACGGTTCCCAAGCGAAATGAACGCGCTCTCACCCGCTTTCCGTCTTTGAGCAGGGTAATTTCTGTGCTTCCCCCTCCCACATCGATATAGAGGTATGTTTTTGTCTTGTCTAGCTTCTGGGTCTTGAAAGTAGAAAATATGAGATTGGCTTCAGTCTGTCCGTTTATCGTCTCAATATCAATGCCCGCGTATTTCTTTACCCTGTCCTAATGCCCGCGTATTTCTTTACCCTGTCCTTTACTTCCTGCGAGTTGGTGGCTTCGCGCATGGCCGAAGTGGCACATGCCTTAAAGTCTTTCACGTTGTAAACATCTATAAGGTAGCGAAAGGCTTTTATGGTCTTCGCCAGTTTTTTTGCTTTGCTGCCAGATATCTTTCCGGTTTCAAAAACCGACGACCCAAGCCGAACCGGCACGCGGGTTAAAGAAAGTTTTTTTATGCTAAGGTCATCGCCGTCTTCAATTACATCGGCTATAAGCAGGCGCACTGCATTTGATCCTATGTCAATGGCTGCAAATCTCAAAGTTTAACCCCCATTCCTTCTAATTTTTCGCGAATCAAGCTAATTTTCGACTCGGCATCCTGCTGTTTTTTCTTTTCGGTTGCCACAACTTGCTCGGGTGCATTGTTTACAAAGCGCTCGTTCGACAATTTTTTCTCCACCGATTTCAAAAAGCCCTCGGTGTAGGAAAGCTCGTCTTTTAACTTGGCAATTTGCCCTTCCACATCTACGTCTTCGCTAAATGGAATGGCGTACTCTGCGCCACTGAGTACGAAGGTAAAAGCTTCGCCGGGCATTTCCACATTGCGCTCGCAAGAATCGACAAATGCCAGTTTTTTGATGATGGGATAAAAAGTGCTGTCTTTCTCTTCATCGTTTCGGATAAAAAGATCGAGCCGGGTTTTATTGGGAATATTGTTTTGTTTACGCACGTTTCTCACCTGCGTGATGATATCCGTCGCTTTTTGGAAACCGGCAATATAGGCTTCGTCAAAAGTTTTGGACTTCGGCCAGGGAGCCACTACCAAACTATCTTTTGGCTCGGCGCGGTGGCTGAGTTCGTGCCATATTTCTTCGGTGATAAAGGGCATAAGCGGGTGCAGGAGCTCGAGCACCGCTTCGAAGTGCGTGACGAGCCGGTTGTAGGTAACCACGTCAATTTGCTCGCCGTAGTTTGGTTTTACCGCTTCCAGGTACCAACTGCAGAAGTCGTTCCATGCAAATTTATAGCAGCTCATCAGCACATCAGATATCCGAAACTTGCCGTAGTAATCTTCCACTTCGGCGATAACCTGATTGAGCCGGTGGTCCATCCAATTGCCCGCAAGCACTGCCGACTCCGGGGCTTGTTTTTCTTCAGGTTCCCAGCTTTTAATCAGCCGCAGCGCATTCCAGATTTTATTGGAAAAGTTGCGGCCCTGTTCGCATAGCGATTCTTCGAAGAGCAAGTCGTTGCCCGCGGGCGAAGAGAAAAGCATTCCCACGCGCACGCCATCGGCGCCGTACTGCTTCATCAGTTCAATGGGGTCGGGAGAATTTCCGAGCGACTTGCTCATCTTGCGGCCCTGCTTATCGCGAACGATACCCGTGTAGTACACGTTTTTAAAGGGTTTTTCGCCGCGGTATTCGTATCCGGCAATAATCATTCGCGCCACCCAGAAGAACATGATTTCCGGCGCCGTCACCAAATCGTTGGTGGGGTAGTAATAGTCAATTTCTTCCTTGCTGTAAAACCCGTTGAACACCGAGATGGGCCAGAGCCACGACGAAAACCAGGTATCCAATACGTCTTCGTCTTGCCGAAGATCGGCGGCATTTAGTTCGCGCCCGCTCTTTTCGATAGCGAGTTCCAGCGCCTTTTCGGGAGTGCGGGCAATCACAAAATCGTCGTCCCCGTCGCCGTAATAAAAAGCCGGAATGCGGTGCCCCCACCAGAGCTGCCGCGAAATGCACCAGTCTTTTACGTTTTCCATCCAGTGGCGGTAGGAATTTTTAAACTTAGGCGGCCAAAACTGCACATCGTCGTTCATCACGTGCTCCAGGGCCGGCTTCGAAAAGTCCTTCATTTTCACAAACCACTGCAGGGAAATCCGCGGTTCTATGGGCACATCGGTGCGCTCAGAGTAGCCCACCTTGTTTTGATAGGCTTCTTCTTTGATGAGATTTCCCAGCTTCTTAAGGTCATCCGCAATTTTTGCACGCACATCAAACCGGTCTTCGCCAATGTAGTGCTCCGCCGCCTCGCTCATGGTGCCGTCGTCGTTTAAAACGTCGATCACCGCCAGGTTGTGCTTCTTCCCGAGTTCGTAATCGTTTGGATCGTGGGCGGGGGTTATTTTCAAGCAACCGGTTCCGAATTCCATATCCACGTATTCGTCTTGAATAATGGGGATTTCGCGGTTTACCAACGGCACGATTGCCGTTTTGCCGTGGAGGTGTTTAAAGCGTTCGTCTTTTGGATTAACGCAAATGGCCGTATCGCCCAAAATGGTTTCGGGGCGGGTGGTGGCAATGGTAATCCACTCGTTTTGGCTTCCGCCGATGGGGTATTTTACGTGGTATAGCTTCGATTCTACTTCGCGGTGAATCACTTCTTCGTCGCTCAGAGCGGTCTTTGCAATTGGGTCCCAGTTTATCATCCGCTTTCCGCGGTAAATCAATCCCTTCTCAAAAAGGTCGAGAAAAGTATCGATTACGCTGTCGGAGTATTTTGGATCCATGGTAAACGCTTCGCGGTCCCAGTCGCAGCTCGCCCCGAGTTTTTTGAGTTGATCGAGAATAATGCCGCCGTGTTTGTTTTTCCACTCCCAGGCGTGCTTCATAAAATCGTCGCGAGAGAGGTCGCTTTTCTTAATTCCTTCGGCGCGGAGTTTCTGCACCACCTTAGCTTCGGTGGCGATAGAAGCGTGGTCTACACCGGGCACCCAGCAGGCGTTTTTGCCTTCCATCCGGGCCTTCCGCACCAGCACGTCCTGAATGGTATTGTTTAGCATGTGGCCCATGTGGAGCACACCGGTAACATTGGGCGGTGGAATAACCACCGTGTAAGGCTCGCGGTCGTCGGGGGTAGACTTAAAAAATCCGTGTTCGAGCCAGTAGCTATACCATTTTGATTCCGTTTCTGCGGGGTCGTAAACTTTTGAAATAGCCATAAATGCGTGCGAAGTATCCGTGAAAAAAATGGCTAAATTATGAAAATGCGCGCTGAAAAAGGCCGAATGTCGCCGCTAAATGCAAATGAGAGGATATAGTGAAAAGGGTTTTCCAGGAATGGTCTACCTCGGCCCTACAATAGCTTTCTGCGCGTAAGCTCGCCCATCGCTCCACGCGCGAACTACATACATACCCGCGTGCAAAGACGAAATATTGAGCGCCATCCCATCTTCCGAACTTCTTGTGATGGAATAGTCTTGCACAAGCCGCCCCTGCGTATCGTAAACTTCCAGCCGGTCTATCCGGTTTTGAAGGGTGGGAATACGGACGAACAAATCGGTTTCTGCCGGATTCGGATATATCTTGAGATCCGAATTTCGAACCTGTTCGTCGGTGCTCAGCACGCACGACTCAAAATCGGGATTGAGGTAATTCAGCGCTTCGGAAGCATAGCACTGAATATTAAAGGGACCGTCGACTGCCGCTATTTCACCACCAGCTTCTCCAAAAGGAACAAAAAACAAAACCGGCGAACCGAGGCGTTCTGTAACGCTTATATCGATCGGATTCTGCAAAATCCAGGTGTGCTCTACCGGTGAGATGTTGTCGTAAGTAAGGTCTAAAACGCGCAGTTCTTCACCGTTTATATTAGTCGTGCTCACATCGTTTACTGTGACCAGAAACGTATCGACCTCGTCAAATACCTCAACGGGCACGATAAAGAGCCAGGAATCGCCCGGCTCGGCGTTAAAATCAAAAGCGAGTCTAAAGGTAGGGTCGTAGTCGGTGGCGTAAAACACCGAGTCGTTTGATTCGTAAAAATAATAGGGCGCGATCACCGAAAAATGGTTAAACGGATTTTCTTCACCTGCGGGTACATCCATTTTGCTGCATTCGGTGCCATTGAGTGCGGTTTGTTCGGTGATGGTAAAATCTATATTCGCCGTATTGGGCAGAACCGGAAGCGGCGGATTGAACTCGTAGAAATAGGTCCAGGTGGTTCCGGTGGCAAACCATTCGCCATTCTGGGCGTTGGCCACCTGGCAAAAAACAGCGAGTTGGATAAGGATAAAGATGAAGCGTCTCATTACGTAAGTTTTTTTAGAGTCTCTCAATACTCTCAAGTGGCTGAGCTAGAGAGTTCATTAGCAAGGCGCACGAAGATTTAAAAATCAAGGAGTTGACCCTTGTCAATGACTGTTTTTAAATCAAGTGCAACGCAGATAATGGACTCTATAGACAGACACTAATTAGCACTTCGAACTTAACCAATATTCCTGGAAAACCAAGAATGCTCTTTTTGGGATAGTTGGAAAGCCAGGGAAGTTGGTGGTACTTTTTAATGATGAAAAAGCTGATGCTCTGCAACTACAATCCGTGATTGACCGCCTGAACGTGATATCGATGAGCTGGTATTTGGGCCGTATGGGTTAAGTAAAGGTTGTGGATCGACAAAGCACAGCGAAGACGAGACCGAAGTGGATTGAGCAAAACCCGCGATTGATCCTAGACCTTTCGTCCGTAAAAGAAAAGGATGGTAAAGCCAACTTCTTAAGAAAGAGCCGAATGGATGGAGCCGGACTTATCCATTCTTATCCACACCGATTCAAACTAAGGCTGTTTTTCGTTATGTTTGAAAAGACCAAAGCCCATTGGAAAGAGTGAGATTTTTCTGAGAAGTTTTGGGAAGGGATTGCCGCGTAGGGATTACACGAATTTTCACCTAATTTTGGAAACATGATTGAATTGATTCAAAATAATCTGGATGAAATGATTGCAGCGTGTAAGCAACATCACGTTGAGACTATATCTTTATTTGGATCAGCTGCAAAAAATGCGCTTCGCGAAGATAGCGATATCGATCTGCTCGTTGAGTTTTCTGATGATATTGAAGTTTTGGAATATGCTGACAACTACTTCTCGTTGCTAGAAAGGCTTCAAGGTATTTTAAATAGAAAAGTAGATCTGGTGTCCAGGCAGTCACTGAAAAACCCGGTTTTAAAAGAAGAAGTTTACCGGTCAAAAGTAGATTTATATGCAGCCTAAACTACTCAAATACATTTTGGATATTGAAAGTGTTATTGAGGAGATCGAAGGCATTAAGCAAAAATCCCAGGGCGACTTCAACAATTTTTCCGATGATATCATTTAGCAGCGGGCCGTTGAGCGGGATTTAGAAATTATCGGAGAAGCAATACGGAAAATGATTGAGATCAACCCTAATATCCAAATTACAGCTACTAAAAAATTCATTGGATTAAGAAATATTATTTCACACGCCTATGACTCGGTGGAACCCGAGCTGTTGTGGGGAATCATTCAGAAGAACATTTCTGTTTTAGCTAACGAAATTCGAAAATTGAAAGACTTATAGCGCTGAATTAGCAATTGCAAATCAAAGCTGGTTTTACCTTCAGTTTGAAAACAAACAAAATCAGTCTAGCGTGTTATGTACTATTTCTACGTTTAACTTAAAAGTGCCGCCTTTGCTTTATTTTCTTTATTCAACCACAAGCTTAGCAGTTCCGAGCGGCTTGCCGGCATCCATTACCTGAACCAAATAAAAACCCGGCTTGAGCATGGAAACATCCACCTGTTGGTCATTTAATGTCTGGCTTAAAACCAGCCTGCCGGAAGCATCCCTGATTTGGACGATGGGGTTGGGAGAGACTCCATTGTCGTTTAGCTGAATGTTTATTTGATGTTGAGCCGGGTTGGGATAAAGGGTAAAATACTGTCCGACCGTTTCTTGGTCGGTGCTTAAAAAACCCGGATTGAGTTTTACCAGGCTGTAAATTTCTTCACCCATAAATTCTGTAAAGCCACCACCAATTAACAAATCACCATTGTCAAGTTCTTCAACTACATCAATTCTTGGCATGCGTGGTATATCGCCTTCAACAAACTCATTGATTGTTGCACCCATTCCCTGAAAAAAATGCTCTTGGATAATACCTGCATCGTTTACTACGGTTATGCAAGGTTGAGCGGTATCTTCAAAATGGCTAAATGATCCGTGAATAAAATAATTGCCTGGATGTGATTCAA
>JAIVHP010000162.1 GCA_020201045.1 Flavobacteriales bacterium | reverse complement strand
GCCGCATTGGCACTTCCCATTCCGAAATTAATAATGCTCACTTCGTCTTTGTGGGCGCTGGGCATGGCCATATTGGCGCCGCAAATATCCGTCTTTGTTACTTCGGCAAAACGCTCAACGTAATTGTCGAAATTTGTGAGCAGGATATACTTCCCAAATTTGGATAAATCGACACCGGTGTATCTGGGAAGCCAGTTTTCTACTATTTCTTTCTTTGTTTTCATTTACTTTCGTTGCGATGTTTGCGCTCAATCTACCCACTTTTCCGTTCAAAATTGTAGAAGAAGAAGGAAAGCACAAAATATTTGATCCAATTCGGAGAAAATATCTGGTGCTAACCCCCGAAGAGTGGGTCCGTCAGCATTTTATTCAATTCCTGATTTTGGAAAAAGGTTTTCCAAAGGGGCTATTCCATTTGGAAGGCGGCGTAAAGGTTCACCAAAAAAAGGGAAGATACGATGCGATCTTTAAAAATAGAGATGGGAAGGCCCTGTTATTGATCGAGTGTAAAGCCCCAACCGTAAAAATTACCCGAGAAACTTTCCATCAACTGGCGCGTTACAATAGCCAGCTAAATGTGCCTTATCTCATTGTAACCAACGGGTTGGAACACCACTTTCTCCGGGTAGATTTCTCGGAAAATAAAATAAAATTGCTCAATGAATTGCCGCATTATCAATATATTGCATCCTAAATGTACAGGGTTATGAAATTTTTTATCACAGGTGTTATTGTGGTTTGCACTATCCTGGCTTTTGGCCAGAAACGCCAAATGCTCAACATTGAGCTCCAGCACGCCATCGAAAACATCGATAGTGCTGCTCCGGTTGATTTATACCTACGCGGTAACCAAACTGCCATGCAATCTTTTGTGCGAACCCACGACGGAACGATAAAGCACGTTTTGGGCGACATATTGTCCTGTGCCATTCCAGCCGGAAAAATCAAAGAGCTCAACGAACTCGAAGGGCTGGATTATGTGGAGTTTTCGCTGTCAAAGCCCGAGTTGCTCAACGATGTAATGATCACGAACAACAACATTCACCCCATTCACTCTGGCGCAGCTCCGCTGCCAGAAGCCTACCGGGGCGAAGACGTGATAATCGGTTTTGTGGATACCGGACTCGATCTTGCTCACCCCGATTTTCACAACACCGATGGGTCGACGCGAATCATTGCGCTTTGGGATCACACCCAACCCGAAAATGAACCCCTTCGCGTTCCAGAACCTTATGGATACGGGCAGGAGTGGAACGCAGAGGAAATCGATAACGGTTTGAGTAACCATCAGGATCAGCCGAGCTACTTCGGACACGGGTCGAGTGTTGCCGGAGTAGGTGCTGGCAATGCAAATGCCACCGGCGAGTTTATCGGGGTGGCACCCGAAGCAGACTTAATTGTTGTTTCATCTGATTTTAATCGACCCAATTGGAAGGCTTCTGTGGCCGATGCAATTGATTTTATTTTTACCAAGGCAGAAGTGCTCGGAAAACCGGCTGTGGTAAATTTGAGTTTGGGCGACTATTCGGGATCGCATGATGGCCTCGACGCTTCGGCTTTGCTCATCGATGAAATGCTCGAGTCTTCTCCCGGACGTTCCGTGGTAGCTGCCGCGGGAAACAGCGGAGCCTTTGGACCTTATCACCTCTCTTATCAAATTCCCGAATTAGATACCGCATTTACCTGGTTTAAATACAATCCAAATGCCCTGGAGAATGGAGCCGTATTTTTTGAAGTCTGGGCAGATTCGGCCGATTTTTACGAAACTTCATTCGCTGTAGGGGCTGATTTCACCAACCCCAACTACGAATTTAGAGGGTATACCGATTGGCAAACCGCCGTATCTAATTTGAATACCGCCATCGTCGATACCGTTTTGTACAACGGAGAAATCATGGGGATTTGCACGACTTACGTCGCCCAGCGCGGCGATCAATACCACCTGCAGGTTGCCGTTCAGCAGCCCTTCAGCACGCAAATGAATTGGCGCTTTGCCACCACGGGTGGCGGCACATTCGACTGTTGGAGCTATGGCCCTTTCGGGACGTCTACTATCGTTTACGAAAATTTACCTACTTCAATTGAATATCCCGATATGGACAATTACGAACTTCCCGATACGGATAAAACGATTGTAGACTCCTGGGTGTGCTCAGACAAGGTGATAACTGTTGGCAACTACGTTAATCGCGATTCGTTTGTAAACGCCCTCGGAGAAGTAACCACTTACGATCCAATACCCGGCACCATTTCCAACCAATGCAGCCGCGGACCAACGCGCGACAACCGGCAAAAACCAACCATAGCCGCTACGGGCGATCAGACTCTCAGTGCGGGAAGAATCGCTCACCTGAATTCGCTTTTGAACCTCGAGCCACACAAAGTAGCGCAAGACAGCATGCACTACATAAACGGCGGTACATCGCTGGCATCTCCGGTTGCTGCGGGTGTAGCTGCGCTATATTTTCAGCGCGATCCACAAGCCACTTACCAGGATGTAATCGATGCAATTGTAGACAACGCTTTTGCAGACCAGTATACGGGCGTACTACCCGGGAATCGTTTTGGACACGGAAAGCTAGATGGCTTTGCCGCGCTTACAAACCCCTTTGGCGACCCTACTTCTGTTTCTTTTCAAAACGACAGCTTTGTGAAGACATTTCCAAATCCTACAAACGATCTGATTAATTTGGAAGCCAGGGATTACCGGCTCCAATCATTTCAACTTTTTGACCTTGCCGGGCGGGTGGTACAAAGCGGGCTTTTGAACCAGTCAGAAAAATCTACCCAGGCCATTCAGGTAAATACGAACAAGCCAGGCTTATATCTTTTGCGCGTTTACACGACCACTGGCGAAGTATCAAACGCAAAGGTTGTTATTGAGAAGTAAATATTAGCTTTGTCCCCTTTCAATTAACATTGCTATGGATTTAAGTAAGATATTGTCAATATCCGGCAAGCCGGGTCTTTTTGAAATTATCAGTCAGTCGCGTGGCGGAGTGGTGGTTGCATCGTTGAACGACGGCAAAAAAATGACCGTGGGGCAAACCCAGCGCGTAAGCACCTTGTCTGATATATCTGTTTACACAGAAGATGGAGACGAACCGCTGAAAGACATTCTGAAATCCTTTCACGAGTTTAGCGGTGGTGAGCCCATTGAGATTGCTATGAACGATTCTCAAGAACTTCGTAATTTTTTTACGGGCATCCTGCCAGATCACGACGAAGAGCGTGTTTACGCTTCGGATATTAAGAAAATGGTGAAGTGGTATAACCTTCTTTTGAAAAACGAAATGCTCGATTTTTCAGAAGAGGAGACCCCGGAAGATTCAGATTCCGAGCCGGATGGCGAATCTGACAGCCAAAGCGAAAAGGCCTAAATCAGGTTTACTTCTCTTTCGAGCT
>JAIVHP010000394.1 GCA_020201045.1 Flavobacteriales bacterium | reverse complement strand
CCGGAAGAAATCTTCATTCCCGAAGAGTGGAGTGAAGAACACAAAATGATCGCACAAACGTGCTACGATTTTTTAGCTGCAGAAGTAGAGCCCAAACTCGAAGAAATCGATAATAGGCAAGAAGGGCTGATGGAAGAATTGCTCAAGAAAGTGGGCGAACTCGGTTTGCTGGGTGTTAGCGTACCCGAAGAATACGGTGGATTGGGACTTGATTTTAATTCGAGCATGCTCGCAGCAGAAGCTCTCGGTTCCGGCCATTCTTTTTCGGTGGCCTACAGCGCCCACACCGGAATTGGAACGCTCCCAATTTTGTACTACGGAAACGATGAGCAGAAGAAAAAGTACATTCCAAAACTAGCTACAGGCGAATGGATGGCGTGCTACTGCCTCACCGAGCCCAGCTCGGGTTCAGACGCCAACGCGGCCAAGACCAAGGCAATACTTACTGAAGATGGCAAGCACTACACCGTAAACGGTCAGAAAATGTGGATTACCAACTCTGGTTTTGCCGATATTTTCATTGTTTTCGCCAAAATTGATGACGACAAAAATCTTTCCGCTTTTATCGTAGAGAAAGGGATGGAAGGCATTGAGCTCAATGCCGAAGAGAAAAAGATGGGAATTAAGGGGAGTTCTACCCGCCAGGTATTCTTTAAGGATTGTAAAGTTCCCGCCGAAAATTTGCTCGGCGAAAGAGGACAGGGTTTTAAAATCGCCCTAAACATTCTGAATATCGGTCGTGTAAAGTTGGCAGCCGCTGTTTTAGGCGGTATGAAAGGCACCATCAAAGACAGCATTAAGTACGCCAACGAACGCAATCAGTTCGGTCGGCCGATTTCCAAATACGGCGCCATAAGGCAAAAGCTAGCCGAGCAAGCTATTCGCTCTTACGTGCTCGAATCTTCCATCTATCGCGTATCGCAAGATATTCAGCAGGCTATAAACCGACTGGAGTCAGATGGGATGCCAAAGAGCGATGCCATTCTGAAAGGCATAGAAGAGTACGCCGCCGAATGCGCTATGATGAAGGTTTTTGGTTCGGAGCAACTCGACTACGTAGTCGACGAAGGTGTTCAAATTCACGGAGGAATGGGCTACTCGGCAGAAATGCGGGTAGAGCGAGCTTATCGAGATTCTCGAATAAACCGGATCTTCGAAGGAACCAACGAAATAAACCGCATGCTCACCGTTGATATGCTTTTGAAAAAAGCGATGAAAGGCGAGCTCGATTTGATGGGGCCAGCCATGAAAGTGGCCGAAGAACTCACTTCTATTCCAGATATGGGCAGTGGAGATGAAGGTGCCTTTTCGAAGGAGAAGCAACTCGTGGCGAACTTCAAGAAAACCGTTTTGATGGTTGCGGGTTCTGCGGCTCAGAAGCTAACGCAGAGCCTGGCCAAAGAGCAGGAAATATTGATGAATATCGCCGACATGGCTATCTGGGCCTACACAGCCGAATCGGCTTTGCTGCGCACCATGAAAATTGTCGAAAAGTGAAAAGTGAAAAGTTGGAAAGTGAGAAAGTCCCGAAATCCTTCGGAATCTGCGCTGCGCTCCGATTTGAAAGTGAAAAATGGGCCTAAGCTCAATGATAGGGTCAAGACCCATCTTGGATTCAAGCGGAATTGGACATGCCCCGCTTCTCCCGTCAATACTGGATATTCCCCCTTCAGAGGGGGTTAGGGGGAGGACATTTTGAAAGTCAACAAGCGGTAAATGGGGTGTTAAAAAATTCTCCTCGCTATGGGCTTAATGTACCTTAATACCTTAATGTTGAGAAAAATTCCGGAATTAATTGGCAATTACCTCCCGTTAGTCGGTGAGCTCGCCATTCCTTTGGTAGCATCGGTTGGGCATGTGGAGAGTATGTCTGAAATCATCTTGGCTACCAACACAGAATCTCAAAACCCTTTAATACCGAAGATCTCAAAATTATCGATTCCGAGTTTTTGACTCACCATTTCGTTGTACTTCAAAAGCTCCTGATAGTTTGATCCCGAATCGGTCTGTTTTAAATAAACTTCCAATTCATTCTCCAACCTTTCAGTGCTCCGATTGTGAATCTGAAGAATGGCATCCGGTTTTGGATTCTCTAAACGGTTTATTTGTGCGTTCATCGCCCTGTGCTCAATTTCAGTAAGATCGAAGTAGATATTTAGAAATGGGTTAGTCAGCGAATCGCCGGGCAAGTTGTAGAATGACTCAAATACATCGAATACCGGTTTGGAGTGGAACACCACCGTATCTTGCGTTTGTACGATATCTAAATAAATCTCCGTCTTCAGATGGTATTTAGCCCGTCGGGGCAATGCGTACCTCGGGTCCGTTTCTTCGGCTTCCAGCTTTTTTCTAAAATCATCGCTAAACCGCAACCGCGTGCTGTCAGACCAGAAGGGATTGGTGTGATCTACTATACTCTGTATGCCTTTAAAAAGGTTATCGTCCAGAACACTTGAATGATTGTGGAGTCTGCCGTGTTTTTCGAAAAATTCCAGCGATTCATTCATTCTTTCGCTTTGAACCAGCGCAGGCGATAACTCCCAAAAGGCCTTGTGATAGGGCGTGTTTTGAATTTTCTGATAGTCGTTTAACGCTGCGGTATGTTGAAAAGTGGGCTCGATAAAGGGGTCTGCATGGTTGTAATAGTAGAGAATTCCATCCGACTGAACGGGCTTTATTTTCTTGAGGTTATTCTTTCCAATGGGTTTGTCGGATTCAATTGGGATGTACGAATCAAAAGCGTATTCAAACCGGAGAAGCGAAGGAACCAGGTCGCCTTCGAAATCTTCAAACCTTTGGATGATCGTCATTTTAATGTCAACCAACGAATCCGATGGAAAGATGGGTTCAAAGGGTTTGACTTGAGCATTTTCAATGAATAATTTTATTTCGATGGGGCGGTAGGTTGTTTTGTCTACGAATATTTCTCCCGAAAAAGTACTTTCCGAATTCGCCTTCGGTTCAAATAAAATATGAAAATATGGATCATTATCGCCGGCAGAGAGTAGGCTGAGTTTGTATGTGGTTTTCATTTTCCGTTTCGACAATTCCAGGGGGTTGGTGGGCATGTTTGCGTCCCCTTCAGTCGGCCTAAATCTTTTAAAGATGTTGGTGGTTGATAGACTGAGAAAGTAGGAGTTGTCGATTTTAGCGATACCCTGACGCCCGCTTTTATAAGTGAGGTTGTGGAGATTTCCAGATCTCACTTTGGCATTGTAATACATTTCTATTACCTCTCCGGGAGTGTTGAGTGTGCGCGTATGCAACTCCAGATAGGCGCGGCATGTGTTTAGGGTGTTCTTTTTGAGTTCTTTTCTGCATTTAGCCAGGATGTCAAAATACGGATCGCTATCAGCCATCACCGTAAATTCAGTTAATTCAAGCGATTTTCGCTTAAGTTTTACACGTTCTTTAAGGTTTATGTAGGCAATTTCGAAAGGTTCGTACCCCAGGAAGGAGAACACCAACGTATCTCCCTTTTCAGCGAAATCAATATTAAAATAGCCGTCTTCGTTTGAGATGGTGCCCGAGCTAGAGCCCTTCAGTCCGATGCTTGCGAAGGCAAGGGGTTCACCCGTTTCCGAGTCAACCACCCTTCCCGAGTGGGCATTTCCCACTAGCGGGATGGTAAACAGAAGCCAAATTATCAATCGCATTTTTCAAAAATGGCATTTATAATGAAATTTTGAGAGAATGGATTCACAATCGGTAAAATTGAGTTAAAGAATTGGTTCAGACCTGAGATAGTAAGTATCTTTGTGCGCTCAATGGAATTTCTCCACCACACCCTTCCCAACGGAATCAGACTCGTTCACAAACCGACGCCAAACGGGCAAACGGCGCATTTTGGACTTACCGTGAATGCGGGCTCCAGAGACGAAGAAGACGATGAGCAGGGCCTGGCTCACTTTATTGAACACTGCCTTTTTAAGGGAACCAAAAGGCGCAAAGCCTTTCATATTTTGAGTAGGATGGACAGTGTAGGAGCGGAGCTCAATGCCTACACCACCAAAGAAGAAACGGTTATTTACGCGTCTTTTCTGCTCAACCATTTTGAGCGAGCGATAGAAGTGATCGCCGATATTGCCAAGAATTCTACCTTTCCCGAAAAGGAAATCGCCAAGGAGCGGGATGTTATAATCGACGAAATACAGAGCTATCAAGACAATCCTGCGGAGCTCATTTTCGATGATTTTGAAGAGTTAATTTACGGAGGCCATCCCATCGGTCGGAATATTTTGGGTACCGAAGAGAGTGTAAAGCAATTGGGTCGAGACCAAATCCACAGTTTTATCAAGAGGCGCTACAAGAGCTCTGAAATTGTGCTCAGTGCGGTGGGAAACATCTCCTTCAAGAAGCTTGTGAAATGGGCTGATAAGCATTTTGGCGATATACCCACTTCGGCAAAACCGGCAAAGCGAGAACCGGTGAAGGGGGTAACCATTACGCGAAAGCGAATGGAACTCGATACCTTTCAGGCCCACCTGATTATGGGTGGAATAGCCTACCCAAACAACCACGATTTAAACACCGCTGCGGTTTTAATGAATAATTACCTCGGCGGCCCGGCGATGAACTCCCGGCTAAACATGAATATCCGCGAAAAACACGGCATTGCCTACAATATCGAATCCGCGTTTCAACCCTATTCCGATACCGGGTTGATATCTATCTACCTCGGAACAGACAAAAAATTGATGGAGAGAAGTGAGAAGCTGGTCCACCGCGAGCTGACACAACTCCGCGAAAAGCGGCTCACAACCACAGCCCTTCACCGGGCCAAGCAGCAGCTTAAAGGCCAGCTTGCACTCTCGCAAGAAGGCGGTGCCAGCTTGATGCAGGCTCTGGGGAAAAGCATGATCATTAAGGATAAGGTTTCTTCGATGAAGGAAGTC
>JAIVHP010000161.1 GCA_020201045.1 Flavobacteriales bacterium | reverse complement strand
GGATTCGGATCTTCAGAGATGTTCCCGTCGCCGAAGTCCCATAACCAAAACTGCGGAACATCTGTACTCTCGTCGGTAAACTGAACTACACCCGAACAGGTGAGATTTGAATTTACGCTGAAGACTGCGTTTGGCGCATTGAACACCGTTTGACACAAGGGCGGCAGATCAAATGCCGCAATTCCATCAGCGCGACTTTCTGTAGATCCCTGATCGGCAGAAAATCCGAGGCCCCGTTTGGCAAAAACTTCCCAGATGAGGCATTTGTTTGCCCCGTCGTAGTTTAATTCGTCGGCAGCCAATATCGCATCTCTTCCATCGGTAAAACCAGGAAGACACGACTGAAGTTTCATGGCGTCTGTAACCAATTGGAGAGAAATATTATTTCCGCCGGTGCCACTTATGATATCCGGATCGTATCCGTACTCATCTATTAGCGCCCATGTTAAGTCCCAAAGCATGGTTGCCCAAACAAATCCTACACCATGGGGAATGCTCAGGTTGGGGTTGCTTACATCGGCATAGGTGTAATTGTTAACGGCAAAAGAAGTGTCGTAAGGTACGGGTCTTATTCCATTCCCACCCAATCCGTCGCCGTTGGCATAAACGGCCATAGGCCGATTTACGGGGTTGTCTACGTCTAAATCCATCGTTAAAAGAATAGCGTAGTAATCGCTCCACCCTTCTCCCATTTGCTCTTCGTTAAAAAGGCAGTTCGTAGTATTCGGGCCGCCGGTCAATCGGTTGGAAATACCGTGAGCGTATTCGTGAATCACAATTCCATTGTCGAAACTTCCATCGTTAAAATTCCCTCCATCATTGCCGATCAAAGTTGCATTAACTGTTTCTCCGAGCTCAATCTCATCGGCGATTGTGGCGCCGTCGTTTTGGCTTATCATAATAGATGGTATATCAATATCGGTACTGAATCCACCCATATCGATAACCCCGCCTTGATTATTTATTACAATACAAGCTACAGCTCCTGCTTCTTGCGCGTTAAAAACTTTATCTGTGAAATTGCAGGCGCCGCGGTAGGTCACGGCAATTTTTCCATCGAGCTCTTCTGTATTTACGAGTGCATTGCAACCGTTATTGCTTCCGTCGGCGTCTACCATCTACACCAGGGCCAAATTCTGAAAAGTTGCTGCTTGGGTAAGAACCCGAAATTTCGTCGGGAGCATTTACCGTAAAGATGTCCAGGGCATTTCCACCGGTTTCCCAAAGGTACATTTGCATCCGTGGACGCTGACCGTCTGGCGGGGTTGCAAAATTCGCGTTGTTTACTCCGCCCCCGTCTTGTGCTTCAGCACGAACGAAATCGACGTCTTGAGCGGTATCATCAGAGTAGTTGGTCTCCTGAAAGTTACCGGAAGCTTCATCAAAGCCATAACCAACAAGTATATCGTGAATGCGGTTGTTGGCGTAAAATAAGTTGGCAATAGCGGCATCGGTGTAATTCTCGGGAAGTTCGTTTGGATTGTAAGCAAAGTCAAAATTTAAATCACTACCTCCGTCAGATGAAACTCCTTCGTTTAGGTCTGCGATATCTTCGTAGGCATGCACATTGTTTCCGCGGGTGATGGTGTATTCTGCACCAGCTGCGCCATCGGTATCGTGCCAGCCAAAAGGTGAAGCCGATTCAAGCGCCGGCTCTACTGCAAGTGTGCGCTCTCCGTGTATGGGACTTTCAACCGGGAATTCGAAGACTCTGTATGACGATCCATCTGCGGTAGTCATTGCTCTTGCAGATGCCTTTGATTGCAATTTTTGTGATGAAGGGCGACAAGAGTGCGCTTCGTGTATATGTGGCATATTGCAGGATACCGTCCAGTCGATTTTTTGAATAAGCTCCCCACTTGAAGCATCCACTGCGTAGAAGTACCAGTATTCTTTTGAAGGAAGTTCCGCATCGAATGTCCACGCCAGTTTGATATCTTCTTCTGGCGTTGCATAATAAACCAATTCGGCCCGTGAATCGTGCTCGTAATCCACTCCCGTTAAAGTAAGCTTTTGTCTTCCTAGTGGGTCATTCTCCAATGATTGAATAATCTCGAGCTGCGGTATTTCATTCACAAGTTGTGTTTCTATTGCCTGAAGCAGTGAAATGGATTGTGAGCCCGACACTTTGGTAGCGATATCGCGAATTAATCGCGGAGCGACATGAATGAGATCGCCACTTTTATTAAAGGTCGCAGATAGGTTTGTGTTGGCTATCCTTACGCCGTTGTACGATTGGCTTGCATAAACGTGTGTTCCACCGTTGTGATTGGATCGATAGGAATGGGTAACGGTTAAATTAGAGACATCCTGTGTTTTCCATTCTTGGTTCTCGATGAGCCATTCCTGAATTTCCTGAATCTGCGACCCCTGCCCTACTGCGTTGAAGCAAAGCACGGTAAACAAAAGTGCACTACTAAATGATAAAAATTTCTTCATTCTATTTTCATTGTTTGAGCTGTAAATTAACGTTAATTTTTGGAACAAGTTCAAACCTGTCTTTTCCTTAAGTAGGATTTTCAACTTGGAAAGCTAAGGTTAAAATCAAGCGGCTTTGGGGAGTGGGCGCATCTTTTTCAATCGCCAACGGGTTAGGATTAAAGCCGTAACCATAAAAACAGCTCCCGCTGCAAATGGAGCTCCCGAGAAGTTTAGGATGGGGTCATCGCCGGTAAACCGATAAAAAACATAGGTCATTAAAGGCGGACCCGCAATAGATGTAAGGCTTATAACACTGGTTATAGTGCCTTGCAATTGCCCCTGGAAATTATTGGGAACCACATTCGAGATCAAACCTTGAAGCGTAGGGCCTGCAACTCCACCCAAGCAATACGGTAGGATGTAAGCGAACATCATCCAGCTCTCGAAGGCCGTGGCAAAGAGAATTAATCCAAGTGTCCAAAATAGCATTCCTACCACAATGGTTTTCTCTTCCCCGAGTTTCCGAACGATGTATTTTACCAATCCGCCCTGTACGATGGCTACCACGAGACCTACGAGTGCGAGTGAAAGTCCAACCGTGGCTTCTGTCCAGTTAAAGCGATACATGGTGTAGAATGTCCAGGTAGACTGTACTGAATGTCCGGCAATGTAAATAAGAAAAAGGGGAACGATAAACCCAAGTGCGATCGGGTATTTCTTAAGTTTTAAGATGCTTCCGATGGGGTTTGCTTTTTTCCAATCGATGGTGCTTTGGCGGTTTTCGGGTTGAAGTGATTCGGGAAGAATGAAAAAACCGTAGACAAAATTTACGAGACTCAAGGCTGCTGCAATCAGAAATGGCACCTGCACACCCCACTTAGCGGCGAGGCCACCGATAACTGGACCGATAATAAAACCCAACCCGAATGCGGCCCCTACAATTCCGAAGTTTTGCGCTTTCTTTTCGGGTGTGCTTATATCTGCAATGTACGCTGTTGCCACCGTAAAGCTGGCTCCCGATATTCCGGCGAGTACCCGCCCGACAAAAAGCCATCCTAAAGTGGGTGCGTAAGCGTGAAAAATATAATCTATACCCAGCCCAAACAGGGCGATCAAAATGATTGGACGACGACCGAACTTATCGCTTAAGGCACCCAGCAGCGGCGCGAATAAAAACTGCATAATGGCAAAGGCAAACATCAGCCAACCGCCAATTCGCGATGCTTCGCTCAGCCCTTCGCCGCTGAGTTTTTCGATAAGAGCCGGCAATACGGGAATGATGATTCCGATGCCGATTACATCCACCAAAATGGTGACAAAAATAAACCCCAGGGATGCTTTGTAATTTCTCTTTAACATGAAGCGGTAAAAATATATTGGTGCACTGACTTATTCACTTTCGTGGAAAAAAAACATTCAATTTTTCATTTGATTCCGCGATTGACACTTTTGCCATTGTACTTTTGATGGCTATGGCCGGAGGTATAAACAGATTCAACCGAATAAGTTCTAAGGAATGGTTGCCTTTTCAAAAGTCGTGGTTTAGGTACACCGACGATCAGGCGCTTATTAGGTCGAATTTCCGCTTCTTTACAACTCTTGAAGATTCGGGTTACCCCATATTATACATCGGCCCATCCGAAGAAATCGCGCAAAGAGAAGCCCACGAACTGGGGTTTCCGCTTATTACTGAGATGCAGAATGGCGCCCCCATTCAATTTGCCTTTATCGATTTGCGAACCGATGTAGAAAATATGCCATTTGAAGAATGGGGAAAACGAAAGAGCGAACTGATCAAAAAGCTGGAGAAGATCACTTCTGCACTCGTCCACCGTCGGTTTCTTGTGGTTGCCCTGCCAAATATTATCACGGCTTCGGGTCACTTTTACCCCATAGCCTGGGATTTGGCCATGGAAGCAGGGAAATTTATTACGCTAAAAGACGAAAAAATAGCTTGTTTAGAACCCGAAGATTCACATGCTGAATCAACACCTATGCTTACTTCGTCGGGAAAACATTTTTACTGTCTTCACTTCAGAAAGGACGAAAACTCCGGGGTGTACAAAACGCAGCCCAAAAACCTGTTTGCCAGAAATAAATACGAAGTAAATC